>DATENM010000005.1 GCA_035275065.1 Blastocatellia bacterium | reverse complement strand
CAGATGTTCTTGCTCGGAGCAAGACAGGTCAATTATTGTCGAACCAGGCACAGGGCGTACTCCTTGATAGATCGCGTGTTTGGCAACAAACGAAATATCAAAGAGCAACGACCTGTGCCAACCTCATGCAGTCTGGTTTAGAGGGGCTTCCAGGCGTCTTAGAAGGTCCGCGCTGCACAGGCTGCCGGGAACCAGACTGCTTTAATTTGCTGAGTTTTTCTTTCTAAAGCCACCTATAAAAATATCTTTAAGCCCCTCTTTGAAGATTGGCACTATGAGTATAATGAAGCCTGGAAAGCCGAGCGAAAAAATAAGGCGCAATGAATAACCATTCGTTACTACATTTGCTTTGCCTGCACATTCTTCAAAGCTCTGGGATTGGCTAACTAATTCTCGCTATTTAAGCAAACATCAAATAGTCAAATAGGAGGCATGCGGTGCTATGGCGGCGGGTCAACTTTGGGAGTCAATCAGCGAGCGGTGCCGAAATAGTCGAGCGGCGGCTGACGGTAGTGATGACGCTGAAGCGGCGGGGTGAGAGTGTGCATAAGTATCTGGTAGAAGCGTGTCGGGCCCGACAAGAAGGGCAAGCAGCGCCCTCATTTCTGCCGGTACAAACAAGGCACCAATCGCTAACCATAATTCGATAATGAGGTTGAAGCCCGTACAGGCGGCTGAGACAGAGAAGTTCTTCAGAGAAGTACAACCCTAAACATTGTAATTGCGACTGAACGGTTACCGCGGCGCATCTGTGCCATGCTTTTGTGCTCCTTGAAGTTAGATAATTGTCAAATTCTCGTTTATATCGCTATCGTCGAAATGTGTGAGGCATCGAGCGCAGCCCGTCATGGTTTACGACCACAAAGGTGAAGCCTTGGCCGGCAGGAAAATCTATCTTGCTGCGATCTACGATAATCTCTTCGCCAGGATTATCGCCGCTCCGGTTAGGGGCTATGACGATTTACACAAACGCTCGCACACCCTCGCCCAAGTTACTCGTTGACTATTCATAGGAACGACATGCACCGGAGCGCGCAGCAAATCTCTCGTCATTTCTTCAATGCCGCTTGGGGGCCCGGTGATGTATTAGAGGCTTATGCTCTCACATACGTAATTTTCAAGGCCACCATCGCTCAACATCATGGATTGAATTGAGTGTCAGGGCTACGGCTTCTGTTCCGCCTAGTTTCCAAATTATCGGAGTAAGTGTACTGATGTCACCGAGTAAACTGCTTCGGATTCGCTGTGTCGCCAGATGTAAGCTTTCCTGCCAGAGAACGTGAAGATCATTATGAGGCAGGTTTAACAAATATGGCACCAGTACAGCCATTGTCTTTATCCGCCATTCAGGAAAATTAATTGCTCTTGCTACTTTAAATAACTCTACGGGAGAATAATCCATCTCCACCAGTTCCTGAATTCGTTTATAAAGATCCTCTACTCTATTTATATCATCTACTCCTTCCTTGATCATGAATAGCACCTCATTCAACACGTCATACTTGTATGGGTCTTCCAACTGAGAAGCTAATTTCATTAATATATCTGCTCTGTCTTCATACCAATAAACCTTTCTAGCCTTGGCTAGCGCCTCTGCGATGTAGCCGAGTTTCGCTAACCGGAGCAGTAAGCCTCCTAGAGCGTGCGATTGCCAGAGCTCCTCCTCTATCAACTCTGTGGCTTCTAACGCAGCTCGCAATAGATTCTCTGCTAAGTAAGGTGCTAATCCTCTCAAGGCATTGGCGCGGTTAGTCTCACCCTTAATGCGTAGGGCTATTGATAAAGCCTCATCTAACTCTGATTCAGGTAAATGTTGTGCTAACTTTGTTAATAACTCAGCCTTCTGATATTCATCTTCTATATGCTCGGCCATAGCCAGGGCTTCTCTGACCATACTCTCGGAGAGTTGTCCGAAACATCTGTCTCTGAAGTTCGAATGGTCTGCCCGCGTTGCGAGCGTGTCTAAGGTCTTTGTTGAGGGGGCAGGTTTGCTCGAATGCCGGTTCAACTCTGCGGTCACCAGGGCCTCCCACGCCTTATTTTTCATTCTCTGTGCCAAAGCCAGAGTTTCATTAACTAATTCTTCCGGCAAACTGGAGACCAGAGCCATCAGGGCGTTAGCTTGGTCATATTCGCCCTCAATCGAGCCGGCTATATGCAATGCCTCACTCTTCAGCGAATCTGGCAAGCGAGCGGCTAGCTCAACTACCATTTTGGCTTTTTGATAGGGATTTCTTTCCGCTCGAACAACTTCAAGGGCCTCAGCTAAAAGCTCGTGCCTCTGGGGCTCCGGCAGAAATAGCGATAGGTGGACTAATGCCTTGATATGCTTGTCATCAGGCTTTGTAGCCTGAACTGCTAATAAGGCTTTTTCCGGATAACCCAACTCGATAAGCCTGTTAGTAAGCTTGACAAGCGTCTCCCCTCGATAGAAATCGTTCACCACTTCTTGCGCCACGGCGATCGCCTCATCTATGACTCCCGGCCGTTCGGACTCCGGTAGTTTGTCCACCAGATTGGTGAGCGCATTTACCCTAGGGCTATAAAGGAACATGTCTGCCGGAAGCGCACGTGCATATTCAAGGGCCTCTTGTAATAGGCGTGCTCGCTCCGGCTCTGTTGAAAGCAAAGCGAAACCAGCCACTGCTTCCGATAGCCACTCTTCAGGCCCTATGCACCCCAGCTCATCTGCCAGCACTGTTTCCAACAATGCCGGTGGAAGATGAGGAATTACTGCCTCGAGCGCTTGGGTTCGCCAGTGTTCATGTTTAAGCTCCCGCACTTCCTCTAGTAGTCTGCTTTTTAGCTCGTCGGGCAGGCTGACGGCCATTTGGGCTAAGGCAGGAACTCGCCACTTTTCATAGTCTATCTTGCCAACCAGTCCGAGAGCCTCTTCGCCGTGACCTAATTTGGCTAGTCGGGGGACGAGCGCAGCGAGCGCCTTTGACCGCGCATAGTCCCATCTCAGATTACCAGTGCTGTCAATGGCTTCTCGTAAAATGGGCTCATTTAAGCTCGTCGCTAGCCTCGAGATATCCGGTAGTACGGGCTCGGAGTATCCCTGCTCAAGCTCTTCCCGGCTCTCTAACCTTATATGGAATTGTGAATGATAGTCGAATTCTATCCAAGCTTTGCTGAGAACCTCCCGCAGCATTTCGTCCTGGTGCGGCCCTCCAAGCCGTGACGCGATGAGCCCGAGCAGATCAGTCTTGGCAGTCATGTTCTTCTCTTCTCGTAGGAGCAGCCACAATTCAGTTAATAACCGTGCGGGTAACCCCTCCGCGATGTTGGCGAAAGAGTCTGATATAGTACGGCTTGAGGAATGGCTTTTCACTGCTTGTAAAACCTCCTGTACCACCTCACTCTTGGCCGGCTCCGACGACAGGAGTGCTAAACGCGCGAGCGCAACTATTGGCCAATGATAATCTGCCCAATGGCGACGCGTTGCGGCTTGCGCTGTTCTTTTTACCGCCTCTAAAGCTTGGCTTCTTTCAGCGTCCGACAAATAGGGAGCCATAGCGAGCAAGGCGTCCGTTCGCCATCGGGCATTTTTTATCTTCCTCACTTTGGGTAAGAATTCTTGAAGGAGGAGCGCGGGAGTAATTGGTGATAACACCTCTAAGCACCATGCCTGCACCTGTTCGTTCTTAAACGCCAGCGTCTCTTGAAGCGCTCGGCGTAGCACTATCTTCTTCTCTGCATCTGGCAGATAGACGGCTAGGGCCATCAAAACTTTCGCCCTGAATTGGCCAGGCAACGCCGCAGCAATACTCCACGCATCTTGTCTCGCCGCTTTGCTGTCGGCGTCAGTTAAGAATGGTAGTACAGCCGCCAGAACCATCGCTCGTACAAAGTTATTAGGGATGACCCGGGCCATCTCTATCGCTTCGGTGCAATGGCCGAGTGCTGCCAAACGCGCAAGCAATACGCTCTGTGCGCCTGCCCGATCCGCCTCGTCTTCTAAAGTCTGTAACGTCGGAAGCGATCTTTCCACCTGTGCGTCTGAAAGATATGGGGCAAGGCCGATCAGAGCCTCTCCCCTACAAGCTTGTACATCTTCTTCCAGAGCCAACGTCAACGCCTCATCCGAGAAGCCCAACTCCGCCAGTCGAACGAGCAGAGTGGCCAAGGCCAGGGCCCGCGCGTAATTCCACCTAATCTGACGAGCATCAGATATAGCGTCTTGTAAAGCCGGCAACTCAAGATGTGGGGCTGTGGCAGCTAATATGCTTGCCTTCATGAAGTCGCCATCGACAGTCCTGAGCCTAGTTAACGCTTCCTCAGCATGGCCGAGTTGAGCCAATTGGGGAATCAGGACCGCCAATGCCTCCAAGCGCCACAGTTTGTTTGTGGCATTCCCGGTGGCCGTCAATGCTTGACGAACAGCTTCCTCCTGCTCCGAATCCGGCAGATTTTGCGTCAGTACTGCCTGTATCACCGCCCCCTGATTTTCACCTCCCTTTTCCCGTAAAGTTTCCAGTTCAGACTTCAGAGATGCCTCAGATAGTGCGGGGCCTAATACCGTAAGCGCCCTTATCAACTGACTGACATATCCGAACATGGCTCTCGCTGCAGCTAGCTGCGCTTCGCCTAAGACTTGGCTCCGCAACGGCTCAAGAAGGTGGGATGATAAATTAATCAGCAGCTCTGCCTTATAGGCCTCACTATCATTTGCTCGGGCCGCCAACAGAGCTTGTCGAAGTATTTCACTTCTAAGTGGCTCCGATAGATGTGGTGCTAGATCAGCTAAAGCTTCCGCCTGAATAAATTCAGAATCCATTTCTAGCACAGCTTGTAGCGCCTCTGGTAATAGCTCTTCTCTCAACGTGTTCGGCAATTTGCAAACAAATTTCACAAACACCCAAGGGCCTACCGGATTCGCACGCACGATTTCAATCGCTTCTTTCAGCAAAGAATCTGGCAGTTCTTGAACGATATCAACCAACACGCGCCAGTATAACCCGCCTCCTTCTTTTGCTTCTGGGATCGAATGGAGTGCCTTGCGTAAAGCCTCATTCTTATATTCCTCATATTCCGACGGCATGTTACGCGCCAAATTAATAAACACCCTCACGCGCTCCGAAGGTCGGGTGAATTGCTGCGCGTAAGCAAACACCTTTGGTGGCTGCCACAAGCCTTTTGCAAGTAGGACAGAAAGCAGGGATGGAGGAATGCTGCTGGTTAGACTATTGAGTGAACTTAGAATTAAGGCATACCGACACTCTAATGCTATACGCATGCCTGTCACGTTCTCATGGCTGCTAGAATCTTCTTCTATCAATCGCCAAGTCCGAACTATGTCTAACAAATAACTGGTTAATTCATCGGCAGCATCTTTTGCCTGATACCACGTGTTTCGTCCCTGCTCATTCTCTAGGGCCAACAACCTGTGCAGATCAGCGACTCTCCCGGCAGCTTCTAAGTGAACAGGCAAGTAGCGCAGGCCATACCCTTCATCTAACAGTCGCCGCCCATCCTTCATCAAATCTGGCAGGCCGTTGGCAAGTCCTCCCCAGTAAGTGAGGTAGCGTTCTGCCAGGCGGTAATGCGCCCGTCGTGTTTCCGTTGCCAGTTCATCCAAAATGGACTCGTCAGCAGCCGTCAGATTACCCAAACTGTCTTCCAGCCTCTCTGTAGATGAATCAAGTATCTTGCGCTTGACCTGCCCTTGGAAGAACTCGCGCAAGGAGGCATGATAGAAGCGATAAGAGGTGTGCGCTCCTTGTCCAGAGATCGTCATAAATGGTCGCCAGTTCTCATTCAGCAACTTACGCAGCATCAGTTCCGGCATTTTTACCCCGGCCCATTCGGCGAGTAATGCGGCAGTGATTGCCACTTGCGATGCCGTCAGAGTAGCCAGCAATGGCAAGTAGGTTCTGTACCATTGCTCTTCATCCTTATCCCGCCACTTCTTCCAGTAGCGTGCGTAGTATTGCGCCATACCATCAGGCAGGGCATTTAGGTCCAGTGGCGACGCGTCACCATCTTCAATCTCAAACACGACAAAATGAAGATAGATCCAGAGACCATGACATTTTTCGAGCAAGGTCGTAATGAAGTGTTGCGGGGAATGACTGCTTTCTCGTAAAGCTCTTGAAACACCTGGCCAAGAGGTGGTCTTTTCCAAGAAACGTCGCATGTCGTCTTGGTTCTCTCGACTTTCGGCATGAAATCTGAAAACCTTGCGTTCTGTAGGAAGGTCAACTTGAAGTGTCACGGGCACGGGCCGCTGCGATACAATAAAGAAAACCCCTTCAGGCAGGGTACGCGGCAGGCCCATAACATTCTGATTGAGTGGTGTGTCTGACTCATCCAGAGCATCTACTACCAGGACTATTTTTTCACCCTCTCGCCGTTGGTCGGCGGCCTGACTTAGCAACCTCATGAGGTATTGAGGATGGGATGAGGCGGGAGGAAGTATGCCCTCACTCCCATCAGCGTTGAGACCGTAGGCCAGCTCGAGTTGAGCCGCTAAGTTTTTCAATCCCGCTTCTATTCCTTGCATGCCCGCCGCGAGTTCAACGAAATGATGGATGTACCTTCGCTCACGAGCCAGCCATGCCATGAATGTCGATTTACCTAAACCTGCTCCTGCTTCCAGGATGAAGTAGCCTTGGTCATGCTCACTCAGGAAGAGGTCTATCAGAATGAGGAGCCACTCCCGACCCTCAAAGCGGTCCAAGTCAACACGCCGAAAAACTGACTGAGGATCTATATAAGCGTCGCGCAGCCGCTCGTAACCTCCTATGAAGAACTGGCTGTGGTCACCTGTGGAGATAATATTGCCGATCACCTCCCGGCCCTGAATCACGCCTCTAATGCTGCTATGGTTACTAGCTACAATCTCCTGAACGGGATCGGGCCTGCCGTCATTTGTCGGTGGCTGATCGCTTGGCTCTCTGATACTGTCAGAACTCATAGGGTCATCTTTTCTTAATGGTCTGTCTGACGTCTGTAGCCACACTATGATCGGTGGACTTGACAATTTGCCTGCCACTGCCTTCAATCGATTGCTCGACTCTTTGAACCCAACTAGCCTTATCAGCCAGCACTTCCTGAACGGCCTCCGGACCACCAAGCAGCTTGAGTAACTCATCCCCCAGTGCCGGATTCTTTTGTAGGTAGGTACCTAGTGTTTTGGCAAGGGCAGTCTGATTAAACTCATCCTCTGGCGCTTCCGCCATCATCATCGCGGCACCTTGAACGGCAGGAGCGTCGCCGAAATATCCTTTCAATTTACTCCATATCCGTTTGGCCTTCTCCCAGGCGGCCTCGGTTCCCTTTTCGGTGAGTACTTCGGCAATTTTCTTACCACTTTCCTTACCTACTTCTAGTAAATAGGGGAGGAACGGCGCGAGTGTGCTCACTATCGCTGCGGCGATTTGTGTATAGTCCATAACTTTTTCGTTCTCCTTTTAGAGACCTGATTTTAATTCAATCGTCTCAAATGTGAGTCAGTAGTTATTCACGACATGAGACTATCCTTACAATATATATACTATCGTTATTGATAGTAGGTATGTGGTGCCCTTCTCATATGCCGGAATTGAGTTCTCGGCATGAGGTTAAACAGAAGGCTGAGTTAAACAACTGATGGAAGTCGGATCTTGAGATCAGCCTTTGAAACAATTCTACGGAGAAAATGATGGGCCTGTTCTTTCGATCTGTCAATTATTATGTTTATTGATAGATCCAGCTGCGGAGTTGCAAGATCAACATTCGTGCTGACCTGAGCGTCAAGCGCGGCACGGCAACACTAGTGATCGCCAATCTGGTGCCCTGCGTCATTACAGACCAGACCGCTGAGTCATAATAGGTCTTATGTGACTCTGGGATGTTCGGAATAGTTTGCCCATGAGTCCTTTTCTTGCTCACCTCAATAATTGAGAATCATTCATCTCCTCTCTCCAATTGTGTAACGCCACCGAATGATTTCTCTGCCCTGACCAGCAAGGTGAAAGGCGGCAGGTACATCGGCAAGGTGGCGGCTGAACTGCTGGTGCGAGAGGCGCTATTGGACTATCTCACAGCGGCTAAACGGCTGCACGTGCTGAAGACCGACGCGCCGCTCTGGACGCGGCATGATCGCGGTGGGAAGCCAGGGGAGGCGCTATCGTCACACTGCTACGTGCGAAACCTGAAGCGGTACGCGGCGGAGGCGAGAATTGAGAGGTTGCACTTGCATCAGACGCGGCACACGTTCGCGCGGATCGTGGCGGAGGAGACCGGCTCGATCACGGCGACGCAGGACGCATTGGATCACAAGAACCCTTCGACGACGCGGGGGTATGTGCAGCGGATCGCCATTAAGCGCGACCTCCATAGTAGTAGAATTCTACGTCGGGCGCGCCGTAGCTGCTGAAATCCTGATTCTCCATCGCTAGGCTGAAAGCCTCTGCCTCTTTGGCTCTTAACATCGCTGAAGCCCATCCGGCACCTGGCCGCTGCGCAGGATCGCATTGAGTTGCTGTTTGTGCCGGCCTACTGCCCGCAGGCGAACCCGATTGAACGGGTGTTCTGGGGAGTGCATGACAAATGTACGCGCATCACCGGCGGCAGCAGATCAACCAGTTGGTAGGCGATGTCGAGAAGCACTTTAGGTCAACGGCCCCTGGCTGTACAAGCTATCGGCGATTTATTACATGGCGGAAGTGACAGTCGCTGTGAAGGAACTTGAAAAACAACCATTACTCAAGGCTACTTGAGTGTGCCAAGCTCGTGCAGTCTGGCTTAGACCTGTTTATCTGTCACGACTGGCTGCTATGACCGCATACTCACGAATCTCCTCGGCTGTTTGAATCACTTGGAACCTGTCAGGACGGCGTACCTCGCCCCCCAGGCTTTCTATCGCCCTGGCCAAACCCTCGATATCGTACTTTCTGACAGCGTAAAGAAGTAACTTGGACTGCTTTTTTAACCTCAGCCCCTCGGCCGGCATTTTGAGGTTATGCCGAAGCGAGTAGTAAAACTCATGCACTTCTGAGCGGTTGTCATGGCTGCCTGTATAGTTACTGCGGACGCAGATCAAGGGCGTTTCACATTCCTGGCTTTCCTGGCTAATGCAAAATTCTGCATCCTTATCCTCGGTCGTCTGCCCTTCGGGGAATTCGGAAACCAGGAGGCCCATCTCCATGAGGTAGCGCAACGGCTCCATAAGGAATTCGATCCAAGCCGGGTCATACGTGTCCGCTGTTTCGCGGATAACCGAAACCCCGGCCATACAGACCAAGCAGCGGTCAGCGAAGAACTGCTGCACCCCTTGTATGAAGGAGACCTCCTGATCCGCCTCGCTTTCGTTACCCAACACATTCCCAAAACATGTAACCAACAAAGGCATGCCGTCAGGCAGAAAAGCGATGCCTCGCGACTCGAACTCTCGGCAGGCTTTCTGCAAAGGCGCTTCCAGGTCTTTTATATTGCCGAGCAGAATAGCCAGGTTTAACCGCCCTGCCTGGATCTCGTCGGCGAAAATATTTCGAAGCAGGTTCAGATGTACGAGCAGCAGCGGCGGGCTCATATCCATGGCGAAATAATCGACGCCGCCTGAAGGGGCTAAGTCATTCAGGACCCTCTTAATGATTTCGATCTCGCCCATCCCCTCGCCGACAGCCAACCCGACGATGCCGACCCGCTGCCGCACAGCCGATGCATATAAGAAATCATCCACCCCGAGCGAGTGGAAGGTCTCGGCTTCGTACTGCTTGCGGATTTTCGACTCGACGTTAGAAAAGGTCGCCCACCAGCAGGCAGAGTTCGGCGGCAGCGTATAATAGGCGAAGCTCGGCAGCTTGCAATCCCGCATCAGCGTCGAGGCAAATTCTCTGGGAGTCACCAACGGCGGATCAACCTTCACCAAGATGTGCTTGTTTGTCTCGCTCATTGACATCTGTCCCTGCCGTTTTAAATAGGAGGATAAGGTAGGTAAGGCCGATGCCGGCGATCAATACTCCCGTGGTAGCAGCCCCATTGCCGCTGACAACGATCTTGATCGCCGAAGCCATAGACAAGGCGATTAAGCCGAGGGTGACGGCTACTAAGCCGCTACGCCCGGCGAGTTTCGCCTCCTCACCGATCTGGTCGCCGAATACCAGGTAAACGATCTCGATAAGGAAAAAGACGACGATGAGCACAACAGTGATCAACAGCCGGTTGAGTGGTTGGTACAGAAGTAGTGCCGTCAAGCCGCCGGCAAGCACCAGCACCGCAACAAATGACAGCGGCCACGACCAAGCGTTTGCTTCACCGGCTCTCTTAAAGCCTCGCTCAAAAGACTCCTTCGAAGGCAGGCGGAGCCGGACCTGCTGACGCGCATAGAAAATGGACGCAAGGGCAGATCCCAGATAAGAGACCACCAGAGCGTACGTGGCAACTTCCTTTCGCCCGCTATCTTCCATCTGCGTCACAAATCCCCAAAATACAGCTTCAATACAGGCGTAGAAAGTGCAGAGTGCAGCCGTCAGCCTGGCGTAGCGCCACCAGTCGAAGCGGATCGACTTGGACTCCTCTTCAGTAGGCTCCGGGCTGCCAGCAGCGTTTCGCCGGGCGTTGACAGCAATCAGGTCAAAGCCCCCGGCGATCAGTTGGAGAATCAAGTTCGCGCTGAGCAACTGGATTGATACCTCCATCGAAACAGGTTCGGGGGTGAAGTATCGCTCTACAATGAGCCCGAGAATCCAGCCCAGATAGAAGAACAACTCGACCCATGGTAGCTGGCTCTTGAGGCCCGCGCTGATATCTGAGCGGAGCCCGCGGGCCGTAATAAAAAAGCAGAAGTGCATGCATAACAGGCCGAAGATCCAGTTCTCCCCAAGCCACTTGGTCCCGTGGCTGTACTGAAGCTCGTAGATCAGTGCCCAGACCACACAAGCCGTCGCCAGCGAAAAGATGGTGATGCCACGTTTCTTCAGCCATTGAGGGGAGAGCGATAAGATCAACAACGCTAGGATCGAGCCATAAATGTAAACAAAAATCGCATCGCCGGGCTTCAGCATCCGGGCGTCTTTTAACGAATTGAGTGCCGTGCCGAAGAGGACGCCGCCGCCACAAGCCGCCAGCAGGTTCGCCGAACAAAGAAGCGCCAGTCGAATCCGATTCATGGGTCTCCTCATGTGCCTTCTACGAAAGCTGATATGAGAACGTATTCACGCCTCTCCTTGCCCACCTCTATGACCGCATAGTCTTTCTCCGCCACCAATTCGTGGCTCGTCTTCTTGCCCCCAGATGCCACGTTGAATCCCTGGTTGGAAAGCGCCCGGATCAGTGAGTCGGGGTCAAAGCGCGTGACGACGAAGAGGAGAATGTCTCGTTCATTATCACCGGAATTCCCATTCTTATAGGGGGAAGGCGTCTGTTCGCTCGGGCCACCGTTGAGCCGCAAATCGCCTCTGATGGTGTAATAGAAGCGATGAATCTCCGCCCTGACGTCGAAGTTGAGATAGTTATCCTTGCTGAATCTTTGCCAGAAGCAGTCCACCTTTCGCCCTGACTTCGAGATGTTTTTGGGATCGAAAACCTTTCGGGCATCTTCGTGCTCCGAGCTTATGCGTTGCAGGTTGATGAGCAGATGTCTCGGCGTTGTCGACAGGAAGTCGTACCAATCGTCGTCGTATGTCTCTGCCTTCTCCTGATAGTCCTTGATGTCGGCTGTCTCGTCGCTCTTCCAGCCCCAAATGGAAACCCCGGTTAAAATAGACAAGGGGCGGTTCGGAAGCATATCGCGCAGCCGCGTGAAGAAAGGCACGGCCTCGTTCGGCTCCGTCTGATTGCCCAGAACGTTCCCGAAACAGGTGACTAGCAAAGGCACCCCCGACGGTAGAAAATCGATCTGCCTCGCGGCGAACTCAGATCGCGCTTCGGCGATGATTTCATCGAGAGACTTCATATTACGGGAAGCTTTATCCAGAGTAACCGACTTCCCTAAAGCATTACCGAGCGTTGCCGAGACCACCAGGCGGCCTGACCTCAGATCGTTTTCCAGGATGTCTCGCAAAGTGTCGAAGTGCGCCAGCAGCATGACAGGGCTCATGTCAATTGCTAGGTAATGAACCCTGCCCTCGGGCCCGATGTCCTTGAGAATACGTCGTAACAGCTCTATCTCTCCGAGCCCTTCGCCGACTGCAAGGCCGATGATGCCGAGCGTTTTCGGCTCCCCGTCTTGCTTCAGCAACAGATCGCGGAGTCCGAGCTCCTCCCAAGCCGACGCTTCCCATTGCCGCCTTTGTTCGCTTTCGCTGCGGGATGCATGTAACCACCACCCGGCCCCGCGTGGCAAGCAGTAGAGAGCATACATCGGAAGGAGATTCCCGACTAGTGCTTGCGCGATATCGTCGGGGCGGGCAATCGGCGGATCAACCTTCAGAATGTGATTCTGAAGGTTGTCGTCTGCCTCTCGCGTCTGATTAGCGTCGGCAGATCGCGCCTCTCGCAGGGATTTTTCTCCGTTACCATTCGTCTTCTTCACTAAACGGAGGAGGGAAGTCAGTCCCGCTTTGTCGATCCTCAGTTCGTACGCGCTCTCCTGAAGTGCCCGCGAATTCTTCAAATTTGAGACCGCCGTCCGGATACTGTTCTTTTGAACGGGGCGGGTAACCTTGTGTTTGTTGATGGTCTCCACGATCCAGTCATACGTGCAGCCTTCATTTTCATGGCCAGATTGCTCATAATCTAATAGAGCCAATACTAACAGAGCCTTTAATCCCTGTTCGCTATCCGGCAAAAGTTCCTTGAGAACGTTTGCTCGGTCGTCACGCCAATGATCGAAAGCTTTCTGATTCCACTGAACAAGATTCTGTGCCATTGCTAGTCCTCTTTTCTGTGTTAGCCCAACTAATCCTACCCAATGCATATTGTACATATACTGTGCAATTTATGCAACGGTATTTTTACTCAGACCCGTCTTGGTACTCGTTTTATCCAGTTGATAAGATTTTTGTTTCTGTTATCAATATACAGCTACATACACTGTGCAAAATATCTATTTCATTTTCAATAAATTAAAAGGAAAAATATTTTTCTCGAAACAAATGAAACAAATTTAGTTGATTTTTGTTATATACTTAGTGTAATGTACAGTGGACGCGTTGGTTAGGTTTTACGGATTCTGGAAGGTGCGAGACGGATCATACAAGTGAATCAAGTTACATTGGTTCAGTGCAAATCAAATGGCGAAAAGTGAGGTCGAGAAAATGAGAAAAGCAACTACCCAGCAAGAGTATCGGCAGGTTTTGAGTCGTGTAGAGGTGAGCACGTGCGCGGAGTTACTAGCCGAACGTGCTCGCATCCCAGAGATCTTTTCGCCGATGGAACAATATCGGCATAAGCGAACCAAGCAAAAAGCTGCCGTGGTTGGGGGGTT
The DNA here is from genome assembly GCA_035275065.1 of Blastocatellia bacterium. Taxonomy (NCBI): domain Bacteria; kingdom Pseudomonadati; phylum Acidobacteriota; class Blastocatellia; species Blastocatellia bacterium. The sequence continues at coordinate 26,344 of DATENM010000005.1, read as the reverse complement.
GTGGCACCTCTTTTCAGCTTCTATGCCGGGGTTCCTCTGCACGGCAGCCGGGCTTTTGGATAATAACCAGCAGCGGTTCTCCTTAGTGCAGATCATTTGGGAGGAGTTGGGCAGCGGCCACCCTAACGACATACATGCGCAAATGTTCAGACGGGTCGTGGTTGCCGCCGGGGTCAGCGAGGAAGAGATAGATTCAATACAAGAGCAATTTGGCGACGGGCTGCCGCTTGCTAGCCTGAGTCTATCGCTCCATTCCTGCCGCGAAGCCGCCAGAGTCTTAGGGCTGTGCGCGGGCTTAGAGGCTCCGGCGAAAGAGAACATCGAGCTACTGTTCGACTCCCTGTCATACGCGCCGGGTAGGGAAAGCCGCCTGGCCGACGAGCAGTTTTTTAAGCTGCACCGAGTTATCGAAGGAGAGCACATCTGCCTTGGGACCTCTAACTACATGAGATTTTGTACTGAACCAGAGGACCAGAAGGCATTCCTTTCCGGATTCGATGCCGGCGTGGATTTCTTTAGGGCGTTCTGGCGATACACGTCTGAAGTGATAGAGAGAGTTGATCGGGACGGTTAAGCCGGCGCTTCTCAACCTAACTCATAACCGCCATGGCAGAAGGTGAGAAGGAAGCGCTTTAGTCTTCGCCTCTCGCCCTGGGACAGTACTGCGCAGGCATTTCTGTAATCGTCTGGCTGACCTATGTAAGGCTGGCGGATAAGCGAGGTAGTTCAAAATGGCTAAATATGCTGAGGTAAAAAAGGCTTTGATAGACGCCTGTTGGCCGCGCCGCATCTCCCGCAGTAGTGAGTCGGCTGACTCCATAAGGTTTCCACGGTTCAATTTTGCCAATTCATTTCTGCTCTATCTAGCCATTCTGGCGTTGGTGGCGTTGCTTGAGCATCTTTTCGGAATACTGCCGTCGCCGCCGCCCCAGGTAGATATTACGAACGTCTTGCGAGTCTCCGTTGCATTGCGGCTCGACGACAAGGAGAACCAGTCTGTCCACTCGCTCAACTCTGGGATCGAGGTTGCCCGGATCCTTTTTCTCAGGCGAAACCCTGGGATTAATATCGATCTAGACCGTTTGGCCTACGACAACGTTGAGAATCTCCGCGCCATGGCGCGCCGAATCATTGACTCGGGAACGCCAGCCGTCATCGGCGGCGAATGGAGCAGTGAGGCGTTGGAGCTAGGGAGCATATTAAAGGAGTCCAGCGTTGTATTCGTTACGCCAACGGCCTCTAACCCCAAGGTCACAGAGGACCGACCATATATTTTCCGCATCTGCTTGCCCGATGATGTGGTGGCCTCCCGTCTAGCCTTTTACACGCTCGACAAGCTCAAGCCGAAAACGCTAGCGGTCGTACACGACACGGCGTCGCCGTACAGTGATTACCTGAGCCAGAAGTATGTTGACACCGTAATGGGGCAACTCAACCGGCGACGCGCCAACGAGAGGCCGGTGGTGATACAGGAAAAATTCAATCCGGCAACGGCGCCGGAAAGTCGCTCCATGAATTACGAGGCGGTGGACTTTCGCCCTATGATCGAGAAGTTCAAGCGGCAGAACGTGACGCATGTGACGCTGCTGAGTTATTCGAGCGACCTCATCCCCTTTCTCAAGCAGGCCAACGAGGCCGACTTCCACCCCGTGTATATAGGCGGCGACGGGTGGGGGGCGCCCTCAAGATTATACAAGACGGCTGCGGATCAGGGGGTTGACCTGACGCACTTTCAAGCCTACAGACATTTTTATTGGGACGAGAGCAAAAATACCACGCTCGCGCAGGAATTTGGCTCCGAGTTTGAAAAGCTATACAAGGTGCCGCCTGAGGGGCTGGACGCCATCGGCTTTGACGCCGCCTGGGTTTTGTTCACGGCGATGAGCAAAGCGGACTACCCGCGGAGCGGGGATAAGATAAGGCGCGAGATGCTTCAACTCGAATCCATGAGCTTGCTGACGTATGACCACTTCCAGTTTGAGCAGAACAACGGTCTGGGCAACATGCCTATCTTTAAGCTCACCGGTAGCGGCAGCACACTCGTCGACAGCATCCGTTAAGGCGAGAAGGCAGGCCCGCGGGCCTGCCTTCAACTCGCGGATGAAGAAGTTTACAGGCGCTTGTGAGGGATCACGATAGCGGTCGTCTAAAGGATATTCACGCGATCTCGTATGGACCAACCTTTTCTGGCTGCGCCAGCCGCGTGTCCAGGCAGGGCGGACTGAAAAGGACTGAGGTGAAGAAATGTATCCGACGAACAACAACAAGATGACTACCGTCTTTATCTCCTCTACTTCCCAAGACCTGTCCCTACACAGACAGGTGGCGCGTGATGTCGTCCTGGCATGTAGGTGGCACCCCATCATGATGGAATACATGGGGACCCGCCCCAAGTCGACCGTGGAGGAGTGCTGCAAGGCGGTAGCGCAATGTGACGTGTTCATCTTACTGGTCGCCTTCCGCAGGGGCTGGGTGCCAGCCGCAGGTGCTGGCGGGGGGGATGGGCTGCGTTCAATTACGGCAATCGAGCTGGAAGTGGCGGAACGAACCGGAAAGCCAATCCTGGTTTTCCTCGCCGACAAGAAGTCCTGGCCTATCGATTCATGCGAGACCGACGACGGCGCTCTTAGCTGGATTATGGATTTCCGCAACGGTCTTTCCAGAATGGCGAGCTTCTTCCCCCATGAGAACGCTGACCCGCGGAGTGAGAACCCGCTCCCCGGCTTTAGCTCCAAAGTCAGGGAAGCCTGCCTGAACTTACGCGAACGCCTGATGGCACAAGGCGACTCGCCGAGCGTGAATTTTGCTCCGTCCCCAGTAATGAGACAGGAGCAGCCCGCGCCCGAGAAAGAGGCGAGATATTCAGAGGCGGCAAATGGCATCCCGCTGCACGCTCCTCCTTCTTTCGGCACGCTCCCGGCGCGGCCCTATCCCATATTGGAGCCATATTCCCATCCCTCCACCTTCGCGGGGCGGAACCGCGAATTGGCTGAAGTCATGCGACTGATTTCGCTTTCAAAGCTCCTTCTCTGCGTCCATGCTCCTTCCGGCACGGGGAAGAGCTCCTTCTTACAAGCGGGCCTGCGACCGATGCTATGGGATAAGGGCTACGCCGTGGCCTTTGACCGGATGCCTGACGAATTGGGTGTGGCCAGGCGTCTTCTGGCCGACTTGATTGACAGTCCGGCGATTGACCGCGTGAAGGACACCGACTACCTCGAATTTTTCGACTATCTGGATAAGGTAAAAAAGCGTATTGGCCGCCCCCCCATTCTAATCCTGGACCAGTTTGAAGACACATTGCGCCGGCAGGAGGGACGAGCGCTCAAGGTCTTGGGGCCGCTTCTGGCGGCGACGGCCCGCCGCCTCCCCGGCAACGAAGGCTTTGTGTGCCAGTGGATCCTTGTCTACCGCCAGGAGTACCACGGGGCGGTCGTCGAATGGCTAAGGAATGTGTTACGCGAGGTCAAACTAGATGCCTCGCACAATGGCGGGCCTGCCACTGAAATTATGGAACAACTGCCATGCGACCTGTTTCGGCAAGACAGATTTCATGAGTGGCCGCTCCCTTTTCTTGGAGACCCGGGCTTCAGTAATGCCCCTCTTGAGGCGGCGCGAAAGGAATTTTTAGCCGTCATCACGAAGCCCATAGATAATGAGCCGGCGAGGGAATACTACAACCTTCGATTCGCCCCGGGGAATGCGGAAAAGCTAGCCGCCGCCTTTGCCATCGAGCGGATTCAATCACCACGCGCGCCGCTCGCCCCTCAGTTGCAAGTGATTCTTGCCCACCTTCTGGAGTCGAGGCTGGCTGCCGATGACCCGACGATCTACGTCCCCGACGACCCGCAGGTACTGATCCAAAATGCCCTGTCGAAGTATCTGCGCCGGAAACTGGATGAGGCGTTTGTCGGGCAGCCTGACGACCGCCGCCGCCGCCTGCGCACGCAGGCGCTGTTCGTCCTGCGGCAACTGGCCGACGCCAAGGGGCAGCGCGGGCAGGGCATACCTTCTGCGGAGCTGCGGAGTTCTCTCGGCCCCGACGGCTCGTTCATCATGCGACGCCTAGAATCGCCTAACATCCGTCTGGTTCTACAGGACGATATCGCCGGCATCGGGCGGTACATCTTGCCACATGACGAGATTGCCAAGATCGTTCAGGGAATATTCAAAGACCCCAAGGAGCAAGCCTACTATGACATAGACGACCGCCTGGTCGAGTTGCGAAGGATCATCTCGCGCCGCGCGGAATTGTCCCGCGCCGGCGACATGGGCGCGTTAGAACTGGACGACGCGCTCCTGCGGCGGATCAAAGAAGCGGAGAGCGCGCTCCTATGGGATGAAAACGCAAGGCAGTGGTGGGAGAACGTCTTGGCAAATCATGAGAAGAAGAATCGCGAACAAGCCAGGCGGCGGACCACAGAACGGATGGTACTAACCTCCCTGGCCCTTGCTACCATCACGATCATCTCGCTGATCGCCGTCTTCTCTGATAAAGGCTTAAAGCAGATCCGCTATGAAGGAAACGTCCGGCAAGGTCCAATGTCCGAGGCCGCCCTTGCCGTGTATACGTTGAGCACCAAGTTCAGGCTGCCCGGCTCCGACCTGTGGGAACTCGTTAAGGACCGCCGCGACCTCAAGGAATTACTGGCGAGCGGATTACCTGCCGGCAAAAAAGCCCTAACGGACGCCGGCGAGAAGGCCGACGACGAGTTCATTCCGGAGATGATCGAGAAGGCCTATTTTAGCGGGGAGCAGGAGACGAGCCTCATCGGGGCCATGCTTTTTACCCTCGACAACTTTGCGCCTGACCAGAAGGATTGCCTGAAGGTGCGAGCCCGCATCATCGCCGACTTGAGGCACAAGCATGCGCCGCCTCCGTATGTGGATGCGGACTGGGACTTGATCTCGCCTCCTGAAGGCAAGGACGAGATAAGCTTTGATATGGGCTGCAACCCGGACGCGGAACTCAATGGGGAGTGCCGTGAGGGCGAACTCCTTCACCGCGTGCGCCTCTCGCCTTACCGCCTTCTCCGGCATGAAGTCACGGTCGAGGAATACCGCCAGTTTGATCCGGCGCACCAGCAAAAGATCAACGACCCGAAGACTCCGGTGACGGACGTGGATTGGTACCAGGCTTACGCCTACGCGGCCTGGCAGGGTGCCAGTCTGCCCACGGAAGCCCAGTTCGAGTGCGCAGCCCGCGCCGGAACCTCAAGCTCCTGGCCAACGGGAAACGTTCCCGCCGAGCTGAAGAATGTCGCCGTTTATGACATCGATTCTCGGACGGGCACGGTCGCCCAGGTCATGAGCAGGCAGCCGAACAGTTGGGGGTTATACGACATGCAGGGCAACGTCGAAGAGTGGTGCTTAGATTGGTGGGGCGCTTACCCCAGAGAGGAGCTAAAGGACCCCCAGGGCCCGAAGGAGGGCAAGGTGCGGGTAGCACGCGGGGGGGATTATTCGCGTAGGGATGCCTCCTCTCTGCGGTCAGCAGCCCGCAGTTCTCACACGCCCGAAGATCAGCTCCATTACCTGGGCTTTAGGGTGGCTCTTTCGACGGTCCCTGTGCCATAGCCGCTTGAGGCCCCGTGTCGCATGGGGCCTTGTAACTTTTCCAGGAACGCCAGTCAGCATCGGAGGTAATCGCGTTATGCATAACCGCAAAGAGTTCGTCAAAGTTCTCGTCGCCGCCTTCGTCTCGCAAAGCGGCAGCCATTTCCTGACCATAGCCCTGGCCGGCTATACACTCTTCATCTCAAACTCAATCGTGAAGGCTTCGCTCATCTTCGTCATGTCGTACCTCCCGTCGGTCTTCGTGAGCGCACGGCTGGGGTACTGGATAGACCAGAACTTGTCGCGCTGGCTGCTCGTGCGCAATGACGCCATATCAATGCTCATCAGCCTGCTGTGCGGGGCTTGCATCTGGTATCAGTTGCCGTGGGCGGCGCTGGGCGCGCTGGTGTCAATCCGGTCGCTGCTACTGGTCATTTCCAAATCGGCCAACAGCAGGTGGGTCAAGTTGATAACGCCGCCGCCGCTACAGTCTTTGCGGATCAAGCTTGTATTCCTGAGCTTCTTCCTGTCAACGGCGGTCGCCGGCATTCTAGCGGGGCAGGCTCTGGCTCACTTCACAATTCTTTGGGCTGTCTTCTTTGACGTCGTCACCTACTTGGTCAGCATGGGAATTGTGTTGACGCTGCGCCCGCTGGAGGTTGACCCAGAGCCGTCGCTGTCAGCGGGGTCGCCAAGCATCTTCCAATCGCTCGAAGAAATCCTCTCCTCATCGACGATATCCCAGTACTTTCTCTCGGTCTGCTTATCGCAGGCAATCTTTCAAGGGGCCTATTCTGTGCTGATCTCTTACTTCCCCATCAAGAGGTTCCAGATCGGTATAGGGGGGCTGGGGCCGTTTCAACTGTCGGCCTCACTGGGCATCATCGCAGGCTTTCTCATCATCTGGCTACTGCCGAATCTGTTGACCGGCGGCGAGAGCCGATGGCCATCCAGGCTTGTTGCCGCCATTGGCGTCGGCGCAGCTAGTCTCATCGTGTCCGCCTCTGCCACGGGGTACTTCACCGTATTGGCGTTGTTTTTTGTTCTGCACTTCGCCTATGAGTGCATCTGGCTGTCTAGCAGCGCCGAGTTCTTTCACTTGAGCCCGGAAAGCGTCGTCGGGCGCTACCAGTTTACATTAACTTCGGTCGCCTCCTGTTTAATGGCAGCCACCACGCTGGCCTACGCGGTGACAATCGAGATGTTCGGCCTGGCCCTCGGAGTCGGGGTCGTCTTGTTCGTGGGCTTGCTCTTGTGGGCGGCCATTTTAACTTTGCGAATAAAGCAGGTCCAATTGTCGGTGAAAGGAGAAAAACTGTGAAAAATTCCATCCTCTTTCTGGAGCCAAAAGGGACGATGCTTGAAGTCATTCGCGCGGCGAAAGGCCGCGAGTTTACGGTCTTCGCGCTCGTCTCCGACTACTCACTGCTCGACGCCTTGCCATCACCTTATGCGTCGGCACGTCAGTGCATCGACGAACTGCTAGTGGTCAAGGATTGGAATGACCTGCCGACGATTCTGAGCGTGGCCCAGGCCCTGCACGCGTCCTGTCCCGTGAAAGGCGTTTTCTTCGGGCTGGACCTGTGCGCCGTCGCGGGCGCCGCGTTGCGAGAGTACTTCGACCTGCCGACGCCGACGCCGGGCACCATGGAATTGATCGTCGACAAGCATAAACTGCGTACCAAATTGTACAAGGCGGGGCTCTCCAAATTGAGGAGCGTCCCCGGCGTCGAGGCGGATCGCTGGACCGAGTGGAAGATCGGCCGCCCCGCCTACTTCAAGCCCGTACACGGGGCGTTTAGCTTGTACGTCACGCGCTGCGGGTCGCTGGCCGATCTTCAGCGGGCAAAAACCGCATGGCTGGATGGGATGGGCTCGATGCCCAAATTCTTATCCGATTTCATCTACGCGAAGGCTGAGTATCATCTTGAGGAGGAGTTCGAGGGGGAACTGATGTCTGTAGAAGGCATCAGCACGAGGGGGGAATATCTTTGCCTGGGCCTCACGTCGAGAATCATGTACTCAAAAAACCCGGCGGTGGAGATGGGCTCCTGTTTCCCTTACCCGCATCCGCTAGCGGATGCAATCATTGACTTCACTCGCGCCATGCATGCCGGGCTAGGCTTCACCGACGGCCCCAGTCATGTGGAGATCATGGTGAATGCTGCGGGTGAGATGGAAGTGATTGACTTTAACCCTCGGTTCATCGGGGCGGATGTCTTGCAGAGCATCAATTTTGCTTACGGCTTAAAGGTGGAAGAACTTCTCCTGGATTGGTGTGTCGGACATAAGCCGGTCTTGGTGCCGCGCGAAGCGAACTACTCTTGCATCCAGTACGTCCTCCCGCCCCATGAGCTTTTGCTTGAATCCCTGGACTTCCCTCAGATGCCGGAGGTTAAGTTTTCCACCAGCTTTGTCAAGCCAGGCATGCAGGTGTCGGGCGCTGACCGGCAGATTGACTACCTGGGCTGCTACCTGACGGTTATGCCGACCTACGAATCCGCGATGGCCAGATCGAAAGAACTTCGTCACCTCGTCACGATCAACACGACGATACAAGGTGCGTTTTAGCGGAAGGAAAACGTCAGCGTTTGGGGAAGACCTCACCGGGAGCTAGAGGCTGCCCGCAACACCCGGCGTGACGGGTGGTCACGCCTACAGTGCAGAAGCCCGATCTGCCGCCGGTTGTTAAGCCGGGCAGCCTTTGTCGCGGGAATAAGCGACCACCGTAGCTTTGTGTTGGCGATCCTCTTCCTTTAGAACTGGAGTCAGAATCAGAGATGTCCGTGGGCTCAATGCACTTTGGATTAGTGAGATCATTTCAACCATGACTCTGCGTCAGATTGGATTAGGTATTTTTAAATACCTAACAAGAATAGAGATTTACTTCGGACATATGAGGGAGTATATTTAGTCAAGTCAGCTCCGACAGGGATGGCACTACTCGACATCCCGCAGCCTGTAATCGAGCAAGGGATCTCGCTTAGAGTTAAAGGAGGAACGACTCATCTCAGCGATACGTTTCCCATACGAGTAAAACTCTGCTTTACTGAGCGGGCGACGAGCCTAGTCCCAAAGCGCCGCATAACAAGGCGTTGCAGCGGAGGCCGCGAAGCGCATTTCTTATCGTTCTCTGAGTGTCGTTCGCGGCCCCGCTGAGCGCGGGCGTTATGCCGCGCAATCGCAGCCGTGCGCATGCCGATTTCGTGGGCTTCGCAGGGGTTGAGTAGGGGATGGAGTCGCGGCCCACAAACCGCCCATGCGCGGCAGTCGAATGGCCAACGGCTAAGCGACGAGGGAGGGTCATTCTGCGGCGGTGTCATGGGGGTTGATGCCCGTGTCGCATTTGGAGATAGAGCAAAGCGGCGAATGCGGAGCGATGGCGAGTAGAGGGGGAATGGCCTGGGCGGGATGTAGGCTAGGGCCCGCATTGCAGGCGCAGGCATAACAAGGACATGCACCGGAGCCGCCGAAGCGCATTCACGTAACTCTTTGTGAGGCCGCTCGGCGGCCCGGTAATGTCCGGCGTTAGGCGACCTCAAGTAAAGTAGGGCCAATTGGAGTTGCCAACCTTAACGACCATCTAAACACCAAAAGAGGACAAATCAATGACCACACTTAACCAGATCAACATCGTCAACAACTCAGGCCTTGATCCGAGCAAATATACCGTCTGGGTTGCGGGCTTCATGGCGGACGCCACAGACGGCTCCCAATTTCAGATCCTGCAAGCAGATGGCAGTTTCGCCGCCGCTGCGTCCGCGATCAACGCACCCTTCGTCAATGTCAACAGCGGCCTGACGATCCAGGTGCCGAACGTGACAAACTCCGGCAACAACCGCCTCGTGTTCACCGTCACGCCGAGTGGCATCACGCCGACGGCTTATCCGCTAAACGGATACACGGCGTATCCGTTTCCCGGAGTCCCCGGCGTGGCACCGGCTGGGCCATACGACATCTTCGAATTCGGCCCGAATGCCCAGTACGACGTCTCGGCGGTCGATTCCTTTGGGATCAATCTGTCCTTCACCGTCGCCGGAGACACTTTGACCTACGGTGTCATGCCGTCTGTGACGCGGAAGCAGATCGGGGCCGCCTTCACGGCATTCATGAATGCCGACCCCTATGGCACCGCTTTTTCGCAGCTCCTCTTCACCAGTCCAGTGGGCACCGGATACCCGCAACTGATCGAGGGCCAGTTCTCGGCGATTGTGTCACCAAAGGATTGGCTGGCCATTTACCCTTCCGCCACCGGCTTGGAAGGCTACTGGCAGGAGACCGTCGATGCCTTCTTTGCCTCGGGCAACCAGATCAGCTTCTACCTGAACGGGGCGACCGTTGGCACCTACTCCGGATCCAGTGACGGCACGCAGTACACGCTGAGCGGTCCCAATGGAATGACAGTTGTAATACCGAAGTCGGATTTCGCCGGCAATCAGCCGTTCATTCAGGCGGTGCGAGGGCCGAACCAGGAAACCAGGCCCCAAGGCATTGCCACCCTGGAGGGGGGCGTTGTCCTCAGCGTCCAAGTGATCTTCCCCGGCAGCGGCTACATCGCACCTCCGGTCGTCACCATTGAGCCGCCGGGCAATGGCGGCATGACGGCAACCGCCGTTGCCACGATTGAAAACGGCGCGGTCACAGGCGTTACCATGACGAACAGTGGCAGTGAGTATGATTTTTCGCCTCAAGTCTCCTTTTCGGGAGAATCACCCTTGGTGTATGCCGCGTTCGGGCAGATTGAGGCGGCGATTTTCGAAGCCTTCTCCCGAGGCGTAGTTCTCGATGGCGTCGCGCCAGCAGGCCAGACGATCTCGGCCACCTATTCCTCGGATGCATGGAGTAACACCGCAAACTGGTATTCAAACCACAACAACGCGTACAACAACCAGCCCTCGGTCTACGACGCGTATGCCAAATTCTTCCATAGGTCCACCGTGAACGGCACGGTCGGCAGCCCGACCATCTTCGGAATGAATTCGAGCAGGAAGTTCGCGATGGCCTACGGCTTCAGCCTCGACGAAGACCCGAACGTCGGCTCGACGAGTCAGAACATCCCACCGGGCACCTGGCCTTCCAGCCTGAATGTTCCGGCGAAAACCAGCTACAACGTCGGAAGCCAAACAGTGGCGCTTACGGTAGGGCCGTGGAGTTAGGGTTGATTACACATACACCATCTCGAAAAAAGCCGGGCAGGTTGAGCAACGGTTTTGTCGTTGCCCGACATACTACGCAAAGTCGGCCTAAGATTGCGATGCAGCCGAGCGCGCGAAGCTCACTTCTCGTGGTTACTCCATTGCCTTTCGCGCGCCAGCTGATCGCAGGCGTTAGACGCCTGGAGTAGCATGCCCTCCGCTGCGGAAAGGCATCCACAGCTTTATCAATGACTCGATCTACCTATCCCTATAAAGTAAACTACCTGAAGTCCAGGTGATTGACTATTCTGGTTTGGAGGCAGCCATGAGGGAAATCTTTTCAGAAAAAGTGGTGGCGAATAGAAGGACATACTATTTCGACGTGAAGGAGACCAGGGAGGGGGCAAAGTATCTGGTCATCGGTGAGCTGACGCAAGTCGGCAGCGAACTGGAGCGGCACCGGGTGATGGTATTCGAGGAGAGCTTGGAATCGTTTATGGATGGGCTGGATAAGGCTGTAGAGTTCATCCTGGCTGCTGGCAGGGTAGATGAGCCTCCAGCGACGCAGAGAGGTGACGTCGAAGAAGCGGAAGAGGCCAATGAGGAAACAGAGGAGATAAAGAGACTGAAGAGGATCGAGAGGAAGGTCGACGAGATCAGGGGGCATTTCAAATGAGCAGACGGCGCGGCGTCTAACAACGACATTCGCCGGAGTGCGCGAAGCAGAATTCGCAAGAATTCTCGCAATGCCGCGCCCGCGCCCGGTGATGTCGAGCGTTGGACGTCTTCCCTTCAAGTTGCCTGATTTAATTGAATGCCCCACGATCGTAGAAGGGCGCTAGGTGGAATTTGGGTGAGTTGAGTATCATCATATGGCTCCCGTATTAGTAGAGGCAGGATTCTGGGGCTTGGTAGCTGGATCAGCACTCCTGATCGGGGCAACGGCAGGTTATTTTCTTCGGGTTCCGCAGCGCCTAATCGCCGCAATAATGGCATTCGGCAGCGGGGTCCTTATCTCAGCCCTTTCCTTTGACTTAATGGAGGAAGCCTATAAGCGCGGGGGCTTTGACTCAACGGCTATCGGCTTTATGACCGGCGCAGCCGTCTACACCGCCGCGAACTGGTACTTATCTCAGAGGGGTGCTAAACACAGGAAGCGGTCGGGCACTCAGCAGCCATCAGAGTCGGAAGACAGCGGTAGTGGATTGGCTATAGCCATAGGCGCTTTGCTAGACGGTATCCCCGAATCAATTGTCATCGGGGTTAGCATGATCAAAGGCGGCGCAGTAAGTTCGGTCGCCGTGGCGGCCATTTTCCTATCGAATATACCTGAGGGGCTATCGAGTTCAGCAGGGATGAAAAAGGCCGGGCGCTCCGCGGGCTATGTCTTTGGCATATGGGGGGCAATTACAATTATCTCCGCCGCCGCTGCGCTTTCGGGGTACGCCGTCTTCAGTCACTTTTCAGAAGAAGTAATCGCAGCGACAACTGCCGTAGCTGCCGGTGCGATATTGGCAATGCTTTCGGACACGATGATTCCAGAAGCGTTTGAAGAGGCTCACGATTTCGCGGGGCTAATAACGGTGCTGGGATTCTTGATCGCTTTTATATTGACTAAGATGAGCGAATGACGGCTCACACCGGCGTCTAACAACCCCATGCACCGGAGCGCGGGCAGCGGAGTCGGCAGTGTGTAGCGGTCTGTGTAAATGGCCGTGCGTTAATCAAGTGGCATCCTCCCCTCGAACATGATCGCGAATCGGTTCATGGCTAGTGCCCAATCCCTTATGAGTGCAAAGAATGAACGATGAGTGGTAGACTATCACCATGCCATTGATTTCCGTTACGCGCCTTCGCGTACGTTCCCTCTTTTATCTTCCACAATTTGGTTGGCAGGCGTTGGCCACGGCACGACAGGCAGAACGTGCGCCCGGCTTCATGTGCGGTAGGCTAGTGCGCGAGGCGCGCAACACGTTCTGGACGGTGACCGCGTGGAAGGATGCCGCGGCAATGAAAGCCTATCGAGACAGCGGCGCGCATCGGAAGGTGATGCCGAGGTTACTGAAGTGGTGTGATGAGGCGAGCACCGTCCATTGGGAGCAGGGGGGTGCAGCGTTGCCGACGTGGGCGGAGGCGCATCGGCGGATGGAGGCAGAAGGGCGGCCATCAAAGGTCAGTAACCCTTCGGAGGCACATCAGACGAGGCAGATAGCCGAGCCGCGACTGACAGGCAGAGAGGGAAAGGAATTGAAGACGTCAAGGCAGAGGTCGTAAGGAAGCAAGCGCAATAAACGAAGCAGCGCCTAACAAGGACATGCACCGGGTCCGCCGCTGCGCAGTTCACGTGGTAGCTTGTGAGGCCGCTCGGCGGCCCGGTAATGTCGAGCGTTAGGCGCGCCCATTCATTTGACGAGGTAACAAAATGTCGACTGGCCTTGCGCATGACATCTTTTTAGTGCCATCGCAATTCTCCTCTATCCGGGAAGCCATCGACGCAATCATTCGGCCCTCGACCATCATGGTAAGCCCCGGCATTTACAGCGAGGATCTGTATCTCGTCGGGACGCCTGGCGTGGTGATCAGCACAACTCGCTTTGGCCGACGCGGGGTCACGATTGTCGGTGCAACCGCAGACACAGTCGTCCACCTCGAGAACGCTTCTGTCTATCTTAGCGGAATTGAGGTTCGCTCGAATGGTCGTGCGCGGGCGATTTCTGCTTTCGAATCATCCGTAGCCCTCCAAGAATGCGTCCTCGCAGGAAATCGGGTGACCGATGATCACGCCGAAGCAGGCGGCGCGGGCATGATGTGCATCCGGTCATCGGTTCGCGTCCAGAAATCAATGATCGTTGGCAACAGTGTACAAGCTTCCATTAGAAGTGCTCGTGGAGGTGGTCTCCATCTGGTCGCTTGCAAGGTTGAGATTGCCGGCAGCTCAATTCAAGCGAATGCCGTCTATGGGGCCGAGGAAGCGAGAGGGGGTGGCCTTTATTGTGAAGGCAGTCAAGTGCGGATGTGGCGAAGCCGAGTGACGGAGAATGCATTGTACAGTATGAAAGGTGAAGGGGCGGGCATCTACTTCAAAGACGCCTCGGCGCAAGTCGGTGGAAGTGTAATTACGGGCAACGGGATGGCTGAGGGGAGAGGCGGTGGCATCTTTGTGCGGGGGCAATGTGATCGGGTAAAAGTCCACACAAATACGGCGGTTCGGCAGAACCACCCGGACGATTTCATAAGTGAATAACAGCCTAAGCGCAGAAAGCGCCGCCTAACAAGGCGTTGCGGCGGAGGCCGCGAAGCAGACTTCACGTGGTAGCTTGTGAGGTCGTTCACGGCCCCGGTGAACGCGGGCGTTAGATGCTTACTCATTTCAGGAGATAGATCGAAGTGCACAGAGAATTACACCTAGCCAATCTGCTCGCCCTACTCGTCGCCATATTTCCCCTCAGTGCTCAGTCTGCTCCGGCGCAGAGCACTGAAACGACCGCCGATCCCGCAGACAAGTCGCCGCACAAGAGCGGCTTCGTCACCGCCAACGGCATCAGACTTCATTATCTCGACTGGGGCCAGACAGGCGACGTGCTGCTTTTGCTGACCGGACTGGGCGACGATGCACGTCTTCGACGACTTCGCCCCGAAGTTCACAGACCGCTTCCACGTCATCGCGCTCACGCGCCGCGGCTTCGGCGAATCGGACAAGCCCGCGGACGGGTACGACATCGCCACGCGGGTCGAAGACATCAGGCAGTTCCTCGACGCCTTGAAAATCGAAAGGGTGAACGTCGCCGGGCATTCGGCGGCGGGCGACGAGATGACGACGTTCGCCTCGCTTTATCCGCGGCGTGTCAAGAAGTTGGTTTATCTCGACGCCGCCTATACCCGCGCCCGCATCCCTGACCTAATTTTAGGCGACCCCGTCTCAGACCCGGAAGACAGGCGGCTTGTCCTTGAAGTGCAGGATTCTCCCGACGCCGCGAAAATCGTCGTCAAAGACATGCCGCCGGCCAACGTGTGGGAAATCAACAAGGCGATGCTCAGGGCGACAGTCGCGTTCCGCCCGGATTATACGAAGGTGAAAGCCCCGGCGCTGGCTTTTTATGCGACGCCGGAACATCATCCTTATGCGCCGCCGCAAGCGGATGAAGCGACACGCCGGAAATGGGACGAGTGGTGGGTTAAGAACTCAGTGCCGTACATCCGAACGAACGTCGAGCAATTCCGCCGCGAAGTTCCGCGCGGGCAGGTTGTCGAGATGAAGGACGCGACTCATTACGTTTTTCGAGGAAGAACCGCAGATGAGGTAGTCCTGCAGACAAGAGAGTTTCTTCTGAAGTAAGCTTGGCTGGTAATTACCGCGCCGCATCTAACAAGGACATGCACCGGAGCGCGCGAAGCAGAATTCACGTGGATGCTGGTGAGGCCGTTCGCGCGCCCGGTAATGTCCGGCGTTAGACGCATATACTCGACTATGATCGTAGAATTCAACGCCACATTAGATGATCTCGTAGACGTCACAATGCGGAGCCTCGCCCGGTCAAAGCTGCTGCGCCCTTGGAACTGGAAAGGGCTGCTAACCACGGTATTGCTCGCGGGGCTCCCCTGGTTCGCCATCATGCAAGGCAGCCTTGGTAGGAGGTTATTTGTAGGGGTTGCCGTCGCCATTATTGCCGCTGCGATTTATTTGCTGACTTACGAAAGCACTGTCGAGAAAAGAGTGCGCAAACTTTGTCTGAAGCTGGTGGGAGAAGATAAGCCGTTCCGCGTCGAAGTGGAGTTGGCCGAAGCGGGGATAAGAATAAGCCAGTTGAAAGAGCAGTATACTTGCGACTGGGGGACGATTATCGAGATGGAAGAGACAGAAGAGGCGATCTACTTCTACAGGCGAGAGGGGGGCGGGTTTGCGGTACGGAAGAGAGGCTTTGGAACTATGGCAGAGAAAGAGCAATTCGTGGAGATGGCGAAGCGGCAGGTTGGAGCTGCACAGGCACAGTAACGCCTTGTTGCAGGTAAGCGGCAGAGCAAGAAACTGATTGGCAAATATCCGCTGATGCGTCTAACAAGGACATGCACCGGAGCCGCCGCAGCGGGGTTCAAGTGGTTGCTCGCGATGCCGCTCGGCGGCCCGGTGATGTGCGGCGTTAGGCGGCTGAATCGCGAAGCCACCCTAGCAGTATCTGATACCTGGAGAAAATATGTCTGACCCTGCTATTGAACAAGAAATCATCAAACTGGCGCACGACTGGATTGACGCCGCAGGCCGCCGCGACCACAGCGCCCTGAACAGGATTCTGGCTGATGACTTCATGATCGCAGGCTGGCTACCTGGCGGCCAACTCGCTGACAAACAGACCTACATTAACGATTGTCTGAGGCCCGTGGTCGTAGAACAGTCATCGTATAAGTACGAGGGTTGGAAGTTTCGCATGTATAGAGATGTCGTTATAGCCAATTGCACATTGCAGATTAATGCACTGGTTGGCGGTAGCGATTGGGGAGGTGTCTTCCTCTTCACACAGGTGTGGATGAAAAGGGAGGAGCGGTGGCAAGTGGTAGCTTGTCACTCAAGCCCGGTTCAAGAAGCGTAAAAGACGGGGGTGAGTTGAGAGAGTTATAAGGAGGTAATCCGGCGGGAACTCAAGTAGGACGAGTTACTAGAATGGATTGAGCAAGCCGCCGTCTAACAAGGCGTTGCAACGGAGGCCCATATTGGTCACATGAAATCATAGGCAATGGCCAAAGCGAAGTCGATTACACTCAGGCGCGAAGAGGCGACGGCCTATGAGCAGTTGCGCCAGTGGGCAGGCCGCGCCGATGCCGCGCGCTTCGTCCTGC
Organism: Blastocatellia bacterium; assembly: GCA_035275065.1. Lineage (NCBI taxonomy): Bacteria > Pseudomonadati > Acidobacteriota > Blastocatellia > Blastocatellia bacterium. Next base: position 9,821 of record DATENM010000005.1, on the reverse strand, counting down.
TGGTGTTCGGCTCGCGCCCGGTCGTCGCCAGTGAGCCGGACCCGCAAAAGTGGTTCGTGCCGTCGTCTTCGTCTCCGGGTGACTTTCACGTTGTCAATATAGAGCTGCGCGTCTGCGATTGCTCGGGCTGGCGCTTCAAGCATCATTGCTCGCACCTCGGCGTAGCGGATCGCGCGGCGCTTCTGCGCTACGAGATGGCGGCGCTCGCCGGGGCTCTCATTTAATCTTAGCCCTAGCCTTTCGCGTGATTGCATCGGCGCACGTTGAAGGGTGACGCCCCACAAAGAGCCAGGGGCGGGCGTTGGGGGCGGCTCATCGCCGCCCTTTTTTTGGTGATTATCTACTTAGCTCAAGGTAGAGAGAACCTTGCTGAAGACAAGGTAAAATTCCTCGAACCGCAGTGCCTATTCAGATGTCCCTGATGAGTTGTTTGATCGCTTCAGCGAAAGATGTCTTCCCCTCAAGGTACGGCGGCCAGTCCTGTTCTAGCGCCTTTATGAACCTCGGCCACTCGCCCCGTTTATAAAGACCATATTTATAAGCATAGGGCGTAAAATCAGTCACCCCGTCCTTTTTTAACCGCTGCTTGACGACGTCTCCGACGGTGAAGAATTGAAGTGCGTGCCACAGGTCTCCGCATGTCTTACCTTGTGCCTTACATTCAACATCGAGTGCGTCTTGCACCTCATCGGTCAAAGTATGCGTGCCTTCATGAAAGATCGTTTCGAGTCCGTCCGTTACTTGGAGCGTAGATTCTGAACTCGCGATGGTCGTATGACCCGGGTGTTCTGTCGTATAGGCGTGGCCCACTTCTGCGACAAAGTACGTGACATCTACTAGCTGCGGCGCAGACCAGCGGTGCTTAAATAATTTCTCCAACTGCGAGATGACGTCCGGCCCCATCCTCTCAACCGCAGGTTTCATTGCCGCAATCCACGCCTGATTTGCCTTGTCGTGAGCAGGCCACCAATGCCTTCGATAGACTGGCGCGGCCTGCTCTAATGTCAGCACAAGTTCCTGGGGTAACGCGGGCGAGGCTATTTTTGCCGGGCCTCGCTGTACCGACAAGATGTTGTTGATGTGAGTCAACTGCTGGTCGAATACTAGCCTGCGCCCTATGAAGTTCTGCGCATAATAGTCGATTGCATGGTCCCAGGCACGCCTCTCGCCCTCGCTTAACTCGGCTTCGGGGAGTGGGGCGCGGCTTGCGGATGCGGACTGCGTATTATTTGCTCGGCGCAATGCGGCTTCGCGGAAGAGCGTCTGGTGGAGGTTAATCCAAAAATTACTCTGGAAGCGAAACAAAGCCTGAGTAGTTGGTTGGTTGTTGCGCGCAGCGCTTGGCGGCGAGCAGGCCAACATAACAAGTGTGGGGAACGCAACTAATGAGAGGAAAGCCTTAATGTTCATGATACTTCCCTACGGCAAGAAGTTCGCTGACGCCAGCGTCGGACCACCAGCTTGATTGCGCCTAACTGATCGTCGCAATATACCTTGATAAAACATTTTTCTTGCGTCAAGTAGATAATTACCCTTTTTTTCTATGGCGCTAAGATGCTTGTGCTAAAATACTCTTAGAGTCGAACAAAGATTCGACAGGCTGAACAGGTTCACCTATAGATCCCGCTGATGCAACAAGGCTCTTTGCGCCCTTCGCCGATGCCGTGCGCGCACGTTGTTGGCTAGCAGAAACTGAATACCCCTTAACCCCTCGTTAGGAGCGAAAGCTATGTCAGTCTCGTACCCGCTTGTGGCGGCGCTTCCGCGCGTGCTCAATTCATCGTCTGGTGATGACCCCAACAATCCGACCTTACGCCGGCGCTCGATGAGATGCGCGCCAATGGTCTTGCCTACAATCGCCCCTGGCGCCGTCCTGGTGAAACCAGCAAGGCGTACAACGACCGCGCACAGCGGCAGGGCGAAGCGATAGAGCAGCGTGTGGCGAGCCTTCAGGCAATGCCGCAGTACCAGAAGCCGCCCGGTGACATTGACCCGGCGGCGTTCAAGCGGCAGGGGCTACAGATCGCCCAGCTTGTTGCTCGTGAGGATGCCGAACTCGGGCGCACGCCGCGCGAGGGCGACGCCTCGGTGATGCTCTACAACGCGCACGTCGCCCAACAGACGCACGGCTTCATCAGCGAGCAGCGCAAGACGGAGATGTATCGCGGCCTGGCTCCCGCGGAGCGTCAGCGGTTCGAGCAGGCGATTGAACAGCGGATGCAGGGCGCGCACGCGATGATCAGCGGCCCCGGCAACCCTGGCCAGAAGATCAGCGCCGCGGCTGGGCGGCTACGCGAGCTGCTGGGCGAGCCGGGGGCAATCATCCGTGATGCCGTGGGGCGGGCGAAGGGCGTACCGCCTTCAAGGTGATGGCTCCCGGTGACGATGAAGGATGAGTGATGAACGATGAAGAGTTGGCATCGCGGGTGATCATCCAGCCCGACAGCACGGACGCGGGAATTGTGGGCCTCTGCGCCTTCTACGCGAGTATGAACCTGTACGTGCTGCTGGGGCTTGAGCCGCCGCCGCTCGAACGAATGCTCGATCTGGCGCCCGCTGTCGGCGATGACGGCGGCCTGAGTGTCTTCGGGCAGATGATGCTCCTTTCGGAGTTGAACTTCCCCGGCCTGGTCGGCTTGGGTGTTATCCCGCACGGTCAGACGGCGCGGGACACGCTGCCGCCGCTGCTCGATGCCGGCGCGCGCCTCTTGCTGGGCATCCAGTTCACAAGCGAGGTCAACCCCGATTGGGCCGCGCGACAGGGAGACCCGCAGCTTGCCGGCGTGCCGTTCGAGTCGTCACACGTCCTTGTCGGCTACGGCTGGAGCGATGAGGGCGTGAAGGCGATTGTCGGCTGGTCTTATCAGCGCATCGCGTGTATGAGGTGGAAGGCGGTCCCTTTCTACCATTGGGGCCGCCTGCCGCTGCCGGGCGTGGCGCTGCATCGCGAGTTCGTGATGGTTTGGCCAAATCTACAGAAGGGAGGGCAAGGCTGATGAATAGCATCCTGCAATCAGCACAGGGCGCGGCGTTCGGTGCGAGCCCAAGGCAAGCCGCCTGGCACGTAGAGGTGAAGGGGTGCGGCTCTGGGGCCGCCCGGCCCCCATACCTCACCCTACCCCTACCCCCGGCACCCGCGCACCTTGATGGAACGATGCGTCAAAGCGAGTGCTCTTATGATTCCCAAACAGACTTGTGGCGCTCCTGCTTCGGGCTTAATGGTTTTGATAAATCAGCGGCGAGGGTAGGGTGGCCACCCGGCCCAAAAGGAAACGGGACTCCTGATGTTACTACGGGGTACGCGATTCCCAATTTTCAATTTTTTGTTAACGTCGAAGGGCCCCGATGAAAGGTCGTCGTCGTCGTTAACCGTTTGCCACTGACTCAGGGCAAGGAAGCGCTCTATGTCACGCCGATGCACCGTCTGTACACATCCCGACGCCCACGACATAAATCTGGTGATTTTGCGTGGCAACGGGTCGAAGAGGGGGATAGCGCGGAAGTTTGGAGTGTCGGACGATGCGCTGGACAGGCACGCCAGGAATCATCTATCCGAGCAACTGGCAGGCTTTAGGGTGCGATCTGCGCAGGACTTACAGCAGCTCGACGAAGAGTTCAAGCTCTGCCTGGTCGATTTCTACCGCCTGACCGCAGAGCTTCGGGACCGCCTGGCGCAGCCCGGCACTGGCTACCTAACCACTGACGAGACGTGGCGGGCGAATCATCGGTGCCTGGACGTGCTCGGGCTGGTGCTCGACGTGCTGAAACACGCGCACGTTCGGCACGGCGCCGAGTTGGACAAGTTGCTGGTGGAAACTCGCCAGCAGTGGGCCTTCTTCAAGGGGATGGCCGCAAAGGCGGAAATCGATTATGAGCCCGCCGAGTTGGCGGCGGCGATTCTGGCCGGCTTCCCCCGCGGTGACTACAGCGACGAGGCGCGCGCGGTCATCGAGCACGAGCTGCAACGGCTGGCGGCTGGCCAGGATACGATCATTTGCTGCTGATAGATGACGCAGCGTGCAGCCTTGCATGTTGCATGCTGTGTCATCTAGGCGATTCTCGCTCTCTTTTAATTCTGCTTGACTTGAACCTTATTTGCTATCTTCTTTATAGCATCTTCCAAAATCCCCGTAAAAACTTCTTTAAAAACCAAATTCTTCGCGCCCTCCGTGCTTACCTTCAATTCCTCAAGAAGCGGGAGCGCGCGCCCATCACCGATTTCTCCAAGGACGCCGATTATCCTTTCCTCCGGGACATCTGGGGCATCGATCCAAAAGTAGAACCCGGGGAAGCCTTTGTCCTGGGCCTGAGGAAGCAGAATATCAACGAAGGCGTTGCGGTTAAGGTAATAACGACGGCCCCCAATTATTTCCCAGCCGCCTATATCGCCTCCAGCTAGTTGTACTAACGGTTTCCAATCGTCAGGGTCTGGATCATCGGAGGGCAATGTAACTTGCACCTCATAGAAGAAGAACCAGTAAGTACCACTATGACCGTTAAGATCATGCCCTGTGCTTACACCCGCACCCAAAACAGTGACGTTCGGACTCTCATCGTGATGAGCAAAGTGCTTGATATCGATCTGTGACAATTGATCGCCGCTTGTTGCTACATTGAGGCTGCAACGTTCCGGCAGTTTAATCTGAGGGGGAGTGCCTACCCCGGGGAAGGGGTTAAAGTCGCAAAAAAGTTGTCCTAAGACGGAGCCCGAGCAGTATTCCGGCCCCCATGTCAACGAGAACAGTCCGTTGCGGTCTACTTGGTTCACCGGGTCAGCTAACGCATACAGATAGCGGTTCCAGCTTTGTGGCATCCCAGGCCCGCCGCTCGCTTGATATGGGTCAGCAGACAGAAAGCGCCCGACACTTTGATTATAACCCCGATTGACTGCGTAATCCGTTCCTGCCTCGCTGTCTCGCTCGTAGCTGGTGAAATGCTGCTTCTGCTGCGTGCCGCTCTCGGCGAAGTCTTCGCCGAACGGCAAGTGTGATTGCCGCCCGGCCACTACCCCGACATCACTCAGCGCCAACCGCACGCTCAGCCGGTCACTCAACAGCACCTGCGTGCTACCGCCCGTCTTCTCGAATAGCCGCGAGCCGGCGTACCAGTAGTTCACCTGTAATGCCCCTGTGCTGCCATTGTATTCGGCAAGCACCTGCTCACCATCCCAGACGTAATGTGTCACGCTGCTGCCGACCGTCTTCTTATACCGGCGATTCTGCTGGTCATAAGCATAGGTCGCGGCTGCGCCGTTGTCTACATTGACGAGCCGATTCTCCGAGTCATACGTGTAGCTATGGCTGCCGTCATTCGTCACATTGCCGTTAGTGTCATACGTGTAGCTCGTGCCGCTGACTGCGCTGAGGCGATTGGTCGGCGCGGTACCGGTGCCCGGAAAGCTTACCGTCTGTAAGCTGACGCTCTGAATCTGGTTGCCACCTGAGGCGGCGTCCCATACGCCGGTGCGGTTGCCCCATCTATCGTAGGCAAACCGCCGCTGCGCGCTCGACCCATTGCTCGTTTGATTCGCGGTCACCAGTCTGCTGTAGTTGTCATAGGTGTAGGTGGCGCTCTCCGACACCCCGCCGACCGTGCCGCTGACCGACAGCAACTGCCCGGCGTTGCCCGCCGTCGTGCCGACGCCGAACTGGCCGCTGCTGGTCGCGTTGTAGGTGTAAGTCAGACTGAGGTTCGTTCCCCCTGCCGGCGGCGGCGGGCACGGGCCGGGCACGCAACTGCCGGCGTTGCTGTTTGTCGTCACTGCCGTCTGCCCACTCATCTGCAAGCGCGCCTGATTGTAAGTGAACGTCTCGTCGGTCACACTGTTAATCGAGTTGCCGTTGTACAAGCCGCTGCTGCTGATGCGGTCGCCGGTCATCTGGCCGGCAACGCTGTAGCTGATCTGGCTCAGGCCGCCGATGGCCGACGGCCTGCCAGAGGTGTCGTACTGAATGCCGATGTGACCCACCCGTAGCGGCTGTCCGGCAGCGTTGAATTGATAGCCTGTCGTGTAAGAGCGTGTGCCGATATTAAAGACAGTGCTGCTGAGGCGCTTGTACTGGTCGAAGGTGTAGCGTTCCTGGTAATCCGTGCCGACGTTGACGCGCACCAATGCCCCCTGCTTGTTCGTGCCATAGGTCGCGTCGCTGTCGTAGGTGTAGGTCACAGTCGGCGCGGTGGTCACGCCTGAGACCGTGTTGTAGCTGACCTGCGACAGGCGGTGCAAGGAGTCGTAGGCGTAAGTCGTGACGACGCCGCGGGCATCGGTGCGCGTAGCCACCTGGCTGAAGTCGGTGTAGGTGTAGGTGGTCGTCCACTGCGTAGATTGCGTCGGGTCGCCCTGCTCGGGGAGCTTCTCGCCGGTCAACCGCGACAACGCATCGTAGCGGTAGCTGCGCAGTTGGTTGGCTTGGTTGACCTGGGTAAGGTTGTCAAGGATGTCGTAGCTGTAATTGGTTGCCTGCGTTAGGTTGCCCGACGAGTCTTGCTCGTTGACCGTCACCAGGCGGCCCAGGCCGTCACTGAGACGCTCCATCTTGCGGCTGACCTGATCGGTGACGATCACGCTGTTGCCGCTGTAGGTGGTCTGCACCGTCTGGTTGTCCGGCAGCGTCACGACCGTCACCCTGCCGATTGTGTCGTAGCTATAATTCGTCCAAAACGAAGGCGAGCCGTCGATGGGGAAGGGATTGCTCACACTCGCCACCCGCCCCATGTTGTCGTAGGTGGTGTTGACCTGCCCGCCGTGGATGTTGCGCTGATGGATGACCCGACCCCAGCCGTCATAATCGGTCGTCGTCGTCACCGTCTTCTGCGTGCCGTTGTCGTCGTAGACCTTGCTGCCGGTGACGCTCAACGTGCCGTCGTTGTAGCTGACGTTGCTGACCGCAGTGGTCGGCGTCGTCACCAGAATCGGGCGTAGCGCGGCGTCCCGCGTCGTCACTGTCGTCTGCAAGCTGTTCGGATCAGTGGTGTATTTTGTCACGCCGGTGTTGAAGTCGTACTGCGCGCTGACGGTCAACTGCGGCCCGCCCGCCGCCCCCTTCGTCACCTGCTCCGGCTTCGACCAGAAGGTGTTCTGCGTCGCCGTTTCGGTCTGCTCGTTGCAGCATGACAACTGCTCCTTGACCGTATTGCCGAACAGGTCGATCTTCCGCAGCCAGGTGTAGCTCAGATTGCCTGAGATGTCGTACCACCTAGTCGTGCCGGTGACATTGCCGCGCACCGTGACGCTGGCGTCATAAGTGCCATAGTGGCCGGGCGTCGCCGGCAGGTTCCCCTGCGCGTCGCGGTACTCTTCCATGCCGCTCATCGCCTGATAATTGTCGTAGGTGTAGGTCGTCTTCGCCATCAGCACGTCGTTGGTGTCGTTGGTGTCGAGCTGCGCATCATACATGTCGCTCTCGATGACCAGGCTGCGCAGGTAGGCGTTGACGTAGCTGGCATCGGTCTTGTAGAGGTTGCGCGTCCGCCGCCTGACCAGCCACTGGCCGCTCACCTGATAGCCATACTCGCGCCTGTTGGTGACGTTGCCGTAAGAGTCATAATCAAACGCCACCAGCGTCGGCGTGCTGGCCTCGTCGTAGTCGAAGGTGTACAGCACCTGTGGCGAGCCGCCGCCGTCGGTCGTGTAGGAGAAGGTCGTCGTGTGCATCACCGTGCCGTCGGCCTTCTGCGGCTGCACGTAATACAGCAGCCCGCCATACCCGGCGGTCGCCGGGTCGTAGCGGGCGATGGTTTGCCGCGTGTAATCCGGCTGGGTGATGATGAAGACGCTGAAGCCGGAGCCGTCCCAGCGGCTGTAGCTGTAGATGCTCTGCGGCGCGTTCAGGGCATTCTCGGTGCGCTGCGTGAAGGCCGGCGCGTCGGTCAGTGCCGGCGTGCTGGCGGTTTGGTAGTTAAACAAGACACTGTTGCTCTCCGACCCGTCGCTGATGACCCCACCCTGACTGATGCTCATCTGCCGCCGCTTCGAGACGTTGTAAATCATACCGAAAGCCGAGTAGCTGAAGGTGTAGCCGCTCTGCGTCGCCGGCAGGTAGACGTGCTTGAGGAAGTTCATCGCCTGCGAGGGGCGGTTCTCGACCGTCAAGCCGCTGAAGTTGTTGCTGACGGTGCGGCTCTCGTAATCGAACTGCGCGACGGTGCGTGTCACCGGCTGCTGGGCGGTGCCGCCGTAGCCAGGCGCGGTGATCGAGACCAAGTTGTAGCTGGCGTCGTAGTTGCACTGAATCACGCGGCCCATCGTGTCGGTGATGTAGTCGAGCGTCAGCGGAGGCGGGTAGATCGGGCAGGTACAATACTCCTGGCAGTTCGGGTCACAGGATGTGTTTTTGTAGGTGATGGTGACGTAGTTGCCGTTGCGGTCGGTGATGAGCCCCGGCAGCAGGCGGTTGTTAACGACGCTAATACTAATCTTGGTGCCGTCGTCGCTGTAGAGCGTGCCGCCTGTGGAGGCGTTACCGACATAGGTTAGATGCGAGCCGTCAGTCGTCTGCAAGGTCACTGTCGTTTCGGCATTGCAGTCTATCCACGGCAGCGGGCAACTGGCCAGCGTAGGCTGGCCGAGATAATGGCGGGTGCCGTCGGCGCTGATCCACAGGTACTTCAGCGCGGTGCTGGTGCGATAAGTCACCAGCCGGCCAAAGCCGAGCGAGAAGCCAGGACTGGGGCGGCTCTCGACAGCGTCGAAGATGATGGCCGAGCCGTGGCGGGACCAGACCCGCGAATTGTAATAGAGCGTCAGGCCTGCAATGAAGCCGCGCCCGCTGAGATCAATCAGCGGGATAGCCATCTTGAAGTTGTTGCTCTCGGGCATGACCGCGCCGATGCGCGTCGCTTCGATGGCGCGGTTGCGCGGCGAGCCGACCAGGTTGCGCGGCTCGCTCCACAACTCGTCGTAAGCGAAGTCGGCGTTGCTATAGCTTGAGCCGCCCTGTGCGTAAGCCGTGGGGGCGAGCCGGTCAAGTAAAGCGGCGACGCCGCCCGTGCCGCCCGGACCGTTCTGGCCGGTGGTGCCGTCGGGCCGCAGAGCGTTCTGATCGGCGCGCCACTCAGCGTCGCTCTGCGGCGGGCGGTGGCCAAGCCGCACGAGCACGGGCGCCGAAGCCGAGATCGCGCCGGCCCGGCAGGTGATGCGCGCCAGCCCCGGCTGCAAGAAGGTCGCCCTGCCACTGTCATCGATCTGCACCTTATCAGTGTTTGAGGATTCCCAATCGTAGCGCACGCCTTGAATGATCTCGCCTGAGGCGTTGAAGGCTAGAGCCGTAAAACTGACAGGCTGTCCCTGATAGCCGACGAGCTTGAGGGGGGTGATCTGGAGGCGGGCGACATAGGCGAGGCGGTCGGCCAAAGTATCCTGACGCGGCGGCGTGGCCGTGCGGCTGAAGAGGCGCTTGACCCAGCGGGCGGCGAGCGGGAGTGGCTCAAATGTGTCTTTGGCGACTTTGACGGCGACGTCGGTTGCGGCGCGCACCGCATAGCCGGCATCGGGTATCACCAACAACCCACAGATAAGTACCAGGCAGAGTACACGTCGCCGCCAGCCACGAGCGAATAACAGAGACAGATTCAATGAAGAACGAGACGAGAGCGACAAACGACGTGAACGCATGGGGACGCTACTATCAGCCGGGTAGGCTTACGCCCTGCCTGACATAACAAGAATTTCTAATTGATTACTGAAACTACGCAGCGACCAAAAAGTGCTCCAAAAAAGGGAGTTGGTTCGGGATGGGCTGACGAAATAACTCGCGCTTGAAGGCGTAGACCGTCTGCCCTTGGGTGATCGCTGCTTGTTGTGTCAAACATAGCGCCATCAA
>DATENM010000004.1 GCA_035275065.1 Blastocatellia bacterium | reverse complement strand
CGGCACATAGACGCCGCCGCTTTGCCAGAGGCCGAGCATCGCCACCAGCAGCTCGAGGCCGCGCTCGCAGAGTACGGCGACGGGCTGCTCGGCGGTGACGCCCTGCTGCCGCAGGCGGTCGGCCAGCAGTTGGGCGCGCAGAGCGAGGGCGGCGTAAGAAAGGTGGAGCGAGGAGCAGGAGGCGGCGACCGCGTCCGGGCAGGCTAAGGCCTGTTGGGCGAACATGTGGTGGAGGCAGCGGTGGCGGGGGTAGGGCCGCAGCGTGTCGTTCCACTCGGCGGTCAGTTGCCAGTGCTCGGCCGGTGAGAGCATGCGCAAGTCTTTGGCCGCGGCGGCGGGGTCGGAGGCGAAGGCCGACAGCAGGAGGCTGAGATGGGAGAGCAAGCGGGCGGCGGTGGTGCGGTCGAAGAGGTCGCTGCAGTAGGCGAGGCTGGCCTGGATGCCTTCCTCCGTATGCGTCATCGTCAACTCCAGGTCGAACTTAACTTCGCTGCTCTGTACGCCATAGGGAGAAATACCCAACTTTTTGAGACTTGAAGTAAGCGATATAGCAGCTAAGTTCTGATAAGCAAGCGTCACCTGGAAGAGCGGCTCATGGCTGAGACTGCGCTCGGGCTGCAACTCTTCGACGAGGCGCTCGAAAGGCACCTCCTGATGGGCATAAGCCGACAGCGCCGTCTCTCGCACCCGCCCCAGCAACTCCCGCACACTCAAGTCGCCTGACAGGTCAGTACGCAGCACCAGCTGGTTGACGAAGAAGCCGATCAGCGGCTCGGTCTCGACCCGGCCGCGGTTGGCGACGTCGGTGCCGATGACGATATCGCGCTGGCTGCTGTGGCGGCTCAAGACCACCTTGAAGGCCGCCAGCAAGGTCATAAACATCGTCACGCCTTGCTGCCGGCTCAGCCGCCGCAACTGCTGCGTCAGTTCCTCGCTCAGGCGCAAGCCGACGCTGCCGCCGCGGTGGCTGGCCACCGCCGGCCGCAGCCGATCCGTCGGCAGCTCCAGCACCGCCACTTCGGCTAGCTGCCGCCGCCAGTACGCCAGCTGCTCGTCAAGTACCGCGCCTTGCAAGTACTGCCGCTGCCACACCGCGTAATCGGCATACTGTATCCGCAGCTCCTCTAAAGCCGAGGGCTGGCCCTGGCTATAAGCCTCATAGAGCCGGCTGAACTCAGAGACCAGCACCCCCGTTGACCAGCCGTCCGAGGCGATGTGATGCATCACCACCACCAGGATGTGCTCATCATCGGCCAGCCGCAGCAGCGCCGCCCGCAGCACTGGCCCGCCTCGCAGATCAAAACCGCGCCCGCTCTCTTGCCGCACCACCTCGCCGGCCACCGCCTCGCGCTTCTCTGCCGGCAGCGCGCTGAGCTCCCAGAGCCGCAGTCGCACCCTGGCCTCGGCTTCGATCACCTGCACGGCTTGTTGCTGCCGCAGCTCGAAGCGCGTCCGCAGCACCTCGTGCCGCCTCACGATCTCTCCCAGGCTCTGCTCCAAAGCCGCGAGGTTCAGCTCGCCGCTCAGCCGCACCGCCATCGGGATGTTGTAGGCGGCGCTCTCCGGCTCCAGTTGATGGATGAACCACAGTCGCTGCTGCGCGAATGACAGCGGCAACTCGCTCTCTCGACTCACCCGCTCAATCGGCCCTGCCGGGAGGCGGCTGCCGCCTTGCTGCTGCTGCTGCTGCACGGCCGCCGCCAGCCCTCGCACCGTCGGCTCCTGGAACAGCGCCCGCAACGCCACTTCCACCCCAAGCACCTCGCGCACTCTCGACACCACCTGCGTCGCCAACAACGAGTGGCCACCCAGCTCGAAGAAGTTCGCTTCGACGCTCACCTCTCGCTGCCCCAGCACCTCACTGAAGATCCCTCCTACCAGCTCCTCGATGACATTCTCTGCCGCTGCTGGCTCGCCCTCACCGTCTATCGCGGCCGCCGGCGCCGGCAGCGCCTTGCGGTCGAGCTTGCCGTTGGCCGTCAGCGGCAGCTCCCCCAGCTTCACAAACACCGACGGCACCATGTATTCCGGCAGCCGCCGGCTCAACCCTTCGCGCAGCCGCTTGCCGCTCACCTCCGCCCCCTCCTCGCCCACGACGTAGCAGACCACCTGCGGCCCTCGCCCTTCCGCCTCGCGCACTACCACGGCGCTCTGCCTCACCCCCGCCTCCTCGTTGACCGCCGCCTCGATCTCCCCTAGCTCCACCCGATACCCCCGCACCTTCACCTGAGCATCGGCCCGCCCCACATACTGGAGCTGGCCATCGCTGGCATGACGGACGAGGTCACCCGTGCGATATAGCCGCGCTCCGGCTTCGCCACTGAAGGGGTCGGGAACGAATCTCTCGGCCGTCATCGCGGCCCGCTCGATATATCCTCGCGCCAGCCCGATTCCCCCGATCTGGAGCTCTCCGGTTACTCCGACCGGCAATACTTGCCCCACTGAGTTCAGCACGTACACTCGCGTATTGGGTATCGGCCAACCGATGCCAGGTTCCTCTCCTGCCCTTAGCTCCCCGGACATGCTCGCGCATACGGTTGACTCCGTCGGTCCATAGGCATCCAGCATCCGCCGGCCGTCTGCCCACTGCTCGACCAGAGTCGTGGGGCACGCCTCCCCGGCGACTACTAATGTGCTCAACGCCAGCCCTTGTGTTCCTGGTAGGCTGGCCAGCACGGTTGGCGGCAGCGTCGCGACTTCCACTTGCTCCCATTCCAGCAACTGCCTCAACTCCTCGCCCGCCAGTACCGCCCCACGGCTGCCGAGCACCAGCTTCGCCCCGCCCGTTAAAGACATGGTGAGTTCCCACATCGAGGCGTCGAAGCTAATGGAGGAGAACTGCATGACAGCTCTTGCGCTGAGCGGGCCGAAGAGCTGCTGCTGGGCGGCCGCCAGGTTGCTCAGGCCCCGGTGAGTGATGGCTACGCCTTTCGGAAGCCCCGTCGAGCCTGACGTATAGATGACGTAAGCGAGGTTGTCTGGCGAGAGGGTAGCGGGAGGATTGGAGTCCGGGTAACGAATGATCGCGTCCCACTCAAGATCGAGCGCCACGCGGGGCGGCGCTGCTTGAGATGTATCGAGCGTGAGGTGGCTGTGCTTGAGGAGCAGCACGGCGCCAGAGTCCTCAAGCATGTAGGAGAGGCGGGCGGGCGGGTAACTGGGGTCGAGCGGCACGTAAGCGCCCCCTGCTTTCAGCACCGCCAGGATCGCCATGACGACGTCCGGACTGCGCTCCAGGCATAGACCAACCCGCCTCTCCGCACCGACGCCCAACTCCTTCAGGCGGTGAGCCAACTGGTTGGTGCGCCGGTTCAGTTCGAAGTAACTCAGTTGCTGACCCTCATAAACAACCGCGATGGCTTCGGGGGTTTGCTCTACCTGCTGCTCGAATAATTCGTGCGCCAGTTGACCGCCTGGGTGGACGGTCGCGGTGTCATTCCATTCTACTAACAGTTGCGCGCGCTCTTCTTCCGTGAGCATCGTCATTTCCGCGATGCTGGCGTCTTGATCCTTTAAGGCACTCTCAAGGAGAACGCTGTAGTGCCTGGCCACCCGCTCAATCGTCGGCCTCTCAAACAGGTCGGTGTTGTATTCAAACAACAAGGTAATGTCATGGCTGGCGCTGGCCACATCACGCCCGACGAGCTGCTCGCGCCATGGCAAGACGACAATGCTCAGGTCGAACTTGGCAGAGTGGTTGTGAGCATCCAGCAATTCCATGGACATCCCCGGCAGCTCGAGCACCGGCGTCACCGTATCCTGAAAAGCAAACACCACCTGAAATATCGGGTTGTAATCCAGGCTGCGCTCCGGGCGCAGCTCTTCGACGAGCTGCTCGAAGGGGAGGTCCTGGTTGCTATAGGCGCCGAGGCAGGATTCGCGCACCCGCTTCATGAGCTCGTGGAAGCTCGGCTTTCCTCCCAAGTCTGTGCGCAGCACGATGGTGTTGATAATCATGCCGAGCAGGCCCTCGGTCTCGCGGGCGCGGCGGTTGGCCACCCCGGAGCCGACCACCATGTCCTCGCGGCCCGTGTAGCGATAGAGCAACGTCTTAAAAATCGCCAACATCGTCATGAAAAGAGTGGCGCCCTGTCTGCGGCTCATCGCCCTGAGCGCCTCGGCGGTTTCCTCCTTGATGACGTGGCTGTATTCAGCGCCGCGGAACCGCTGCACCGGCGGCCGCCGGTGGTCGGCAGGCAGGCTGAGGAAGGCGGGCGCGCCGGCAAGCCGCTGCTTCCAATACTTGATCTGATTCTCCAGCACCTCGCCCTTAAGCCAATCCCGCTGCCAGCAGGCAAAATCAGCGTACTGGAGGGTCAGCTCAGGCAGTGGCGAGGGCTTGCCCTCGGCCATGCTCCCGTAGGTCGTCAGGAAGTCGTGGATGAGAACCCCCTGCGTCCACCCATCATGGACAAGGTGGTGCTCGGTGAGAATAAGTATAAATTCCCGGTCGGTCAGTTGCAGCACCTTCAGCCGCAGCAGCGGGCCCCTAGCCAGGTCAAAGTTCCGGTTGCCTTCCTCGATGATATGGTCGTGGACGTACTGCTCACGCTCATCCTCTGACAGCAGACGCAGGTCGATCAGCGGAATGTGGATAGGCTCGTAGGCGTTGATGACCTGCACAGGGCGGCCGTCAACCATCGGGAAAGTGGTGCGCAAGATTTCGTGCCGGCGAATGATCTCGCTGAAGCTCTGCTCAAGCACACGAACGCTGAACGCGCCGCTGATGCGCAGTGCCCGCGGCACGTAGTAGGACGTGTTGGTCGGGTCGAGCTGGCTGAGGAACCATAGGCGCTCCTGCGCGAACGACAGCGGCAGGGCCTGGTCTCGCGGCGCGATGCTGATCGGTGGCACTTCAAGCCCGTCGCCCGCTTTGCCGCAACTCTCCAGGGCTTCGGCCAAGCCGGCCACTGTCGGCTTTTCAAAGAGGCGGACGAGCGGCAACTCGACCTGAAAAGCTTCGCGGATGCGCAGGACGATCTTCGTCGCCAGCAGCGAGTGACAGCCGAGATCAAAGAGATTGTCGTTGACGCCGATCTGCTTCAGACCCAGAACCTCTGCGCAGATGCCGGCGACGATCTCCTCCGAATGGTTGCGCGGGCTTACGAAATCACCCGCCCCGGCTGGCCGCTCCAGGCCTGGCAGAGGCAGCGCCTGCCGGTCGAGCTTTCCATTCGACGTTAACGGCAGCGCCTCCAGAATCACGAAGGCTGAGGGGATCATGTAGTCTGGCAGCCTCTGCCGCAGGAAGCGCCGCATCTCGCTGCTGTCGACAACGCCGCCCGGCTGCGGCACCACGTAAGCGACCAGCCAATTGGCCCCGCGGCGGTCTTCCCGCGCCGCTACAACAACCTCCTTCACCAGCGTGTGCGCCGCCAGCCCAGCTTCGATCTCGCCCAGCTCGATGCGAAATCCGCGCACCTTGACCTGATGATCAAGGCGGCCGAGAAATTCCAGGTTGCCATCGGCGAGCCGCCGCACGAGGTCGCCGGTCTTGTACAGGCGCTCGCCCGGCCGCATGCTGAACGTCGCGGGAACGAATCTCTGCGCCGTCAGCTCGGGCAGGTTGATGTAGGCTGCGGCCAGCCCCGGCCCGCCAATGTGTAGCTCGCCCGGCACGCCCTCCGCCACCGGATTGCCATGGCGGTCGAGAACGTAAAGCGCGTTCTGCGCGCTTGCCTTGCCGATAGGCACGGTCGGCGATGGCACAGCAGAGCGTGCCGGGCTCACCTCAAAGATCGAGCTGTTGACAGTCGCTTCCGTCGGCCCATAGCCGTTATAGATCGTGCAGCCCTCTTCGAGGATGGCTTGCAACTCGTCAACCGCCCTGCCCGTCAGGGCTTCACCGCCCAGGTGCAGCACCTCCAGGGTCCGCAGCTTGCGCCCGCAGGCCGCAAGCTCGCCGACGAACGACGGCGTCGAATGCACCGTGTTGATCTCGTAATCGTTAGCCCGTTCTGCGTACGCCGACGGGTCCATCCGCTGATTTCGGTCAAGGCAGTAGAGCGTGCCGCCGAAAAGCACGGTCGTCAGAATCTCAAAGATGCCGAAGTCGAAGCAGTAGGACAGGCTCTGCAAGACCCTCGTCCGGCCGCCAAACCTGAAGTATCGCTTGCTCCAATCAAGCAGCGGCAATAGATTGTCGTGCGTGATCGGCACGCCCTTCGGCCTGCCCGTCGAGCCTGAGGTGTAGACGACGTAAGCCACCTTACCGGTGTCGGCCGTCCCGTTGTGGCGCGGGTCGGCTTCCTCCTCGTCAAACGCTCGCAGGTCGTAAAGCGACACCCCCGGATGACCGCCGTGCTGGTCGGGCACCTCGTCGAGGCAGATGATTTGTTTGATCGCGCCGTCAGCGCCGCAGAGTTGAAGCGCCTTGTCCAGGTGGCGCGCTTCGGTCACCAGCGTCTCGATGCCGCAATCACGAATCATGAAGTCGATCCGCTCTGGCGGATAGCCCGGGTCGATAGGAACAAACCCGTGGCCCGAGTCAAAGATCCCCCACAGCCCGATGAGCTGGTTGAGATTCTGGCCGGTCATTAATCCAATCAGCCTGTCGGTTGCCATGTTCATAAGCTAAGGTCCAAATCCGTTGCGATGCTTCAGGGGTGCGGGCGCGGGCAAGAGGGCGCCCGAGATGTGGGCGTGAGCGGGGCTAGTACCGGTAGGTGCGCAGGGGCCTTGCCAGGCTTTGCAGGCTGACGCCCCGCTTGAGCGCATGCAGCAGGCCGGCGGCTTCGGCGTAGCTGCGGGCCTGGATGACGTTCTCCAATCCGAGACTCTCCTGTGTGACATCGAGAATCGTGCGATTCTCTTGAACGGCGATGATCGGCACGCCTTGCTCATGCGCGTAAAGGACCGGGATGCCTCCCAGGCTAGACGCCGGACAAACGACCGCTGCGAGGTTGTTGACATTGATGATGTCAGAGGTCCTACAGCCGGGCCTGGGGGCGGTCTGCGGCGCCCTGCGCAGCCCAATCAACACGCAGGCGAGGCCGCTCGTCGAAACAAACTCGCCGGCGCCCCTCGCATCGACGATGCCGCTGGTCAGGTCAAGCTCTCTCGTATTAATCAGCGGCGCGTGTGCCGAAGGCACGTGATAGCGACTCGTCACCAGATAGGAGATCACCGCTTCGACGCCGCCGACCGGGTTCGGGAACTCGCCCTGGAAGTGCCGCGCGTACTCGCCCAACGGCAGATCCTGAATGTTGCTGGTCAGGGCGATGGCATCAACTCCGCGGTCGAGGAGCCTCTCGCATGACTCGAAGATCACCCGCGGGTTATCAATGGTGCCGACGAAGGCCCCCGAGTCATTCTTGATGCAGCGGCCGCCGATGGCCTCTTCGGTCACGACGTAGTCTGTAATGTTTACTCCATGCACTGCCCTGACCGTGTTAATGACGTTGAAGATGACGTTCAGCTTCCAGTCATCGGACTTCTCGACGATCACGCCGACGCGGTTCGCATGCGGCAGGTGCAGATCGACGGCGCCCTTGCAAAAGGCGTCTATGGAGTAGCCGTCGGCATAGACGACGTTGTCATCGGGGAGCCCGATGAAATCAGAAGCGTTCACGGTGTTCGGGTGAGTCACCAGGTAATCGGCGGCCGTCGCCAGCAAGCGCGTCACCGGCGAGGCGTCGCCGGCAAAGCCGCCGATGCTACAGCCGATGCCCGTCGGCACGATGTTCAAGACAACGTCCTTGCCGGGATAATGCTGGCGACTGAAAGGCTCCGAGCGGGCGCTCGCCTGCTCCTTGAAAGCGGTGGTTTCGATCACCATCTCGTCCTTCGTCACCTGCCCGATGTACCACCGCAGGGCGGTCCTTCCGACGAGCCGCTCGATCTCCGCACAGGCTGACCCATTTACCGAGAACCGTGGCTTTTTGGCTTGGCGTTGTGTGTTTTCGATCATCTATTCAGTCTCCTTATGACACAGGCAAGGCGCGCGGCCTGCCTGCGCAGTTCGTTGAAGGTTATCGAGCCATCCTGGTCAACCGCCGCGACCTTGTCGGGCGTTTGCCGGGCCTGCTCCTGAAACCACTCTTGCACTCCTGTGCCGATGGCCGGCAGGGGGTCAAGGCGCTGCCCGGCCAACAGGTCGTCCATCTCTTCGGGCGTCAGCAGCGGCAGGCCGGAGATGCGCTGCCGCGGCTCGGCGACGACGCCCTCCAGCAAGACCTTGTAGTGAGCCGCCATCCGCTCGATGAAAGCGGCGTCGAACAGGTCGCGGTTATAATGCAGCCATGCGCAAATGCCGCCGCCGGATTCGATCATCTCCAGCTCAAGCTCCATGCGCGAGTGGCGCCTCTCAAGGGGAAAGAGACTGAGGCGGAGGCTGCCGGCATGAGCCGGCGCGGCGGTCGGCCCGACCGGCAAGGGTGATCGCCCCTTGCGGTGCGGCTTCTGAAAGATGAAGGTCGCCTGGAACAGCGGCGGGCGGGCCGGGTCGCGGGCCGTTTGTAGTCGTTCTGCCAGCAAATGCGACGGGTAATCTTGATGATCCAGAGCGCCCAGTACTTTCTCGCGCAGCCGTCCGAGAAACTTCTCGAACGTCAGGTCGGAAGAGAAGTCTGCGCGCATGATCATGGCGTTGAAAAAGCAGCCGACGATGCCTTCAAACTCTGCCCTGCTGCGCGCCGATATGGGAGAGCCGACCAGAATGTCATCCTGCCCCGTGTACCGATGAAGCAAGATCTGAAACACGGCGAGCAAGCCCGTATAGAGCGTCGCCCCGAGCGACGCGGTCACTTCCTTGAAACGCATCACCAGCTCTCGCTCCAACTGGAACCCGTGGGACGCGCCCGCATAGGTCTGCACGGGCGGGCGGGCGCGCGTCGTCGGCAGGTTGAGCAACGGCAGGTCGCCGTCCAGCTCTCGCTTCCAGTAATGAAATAGCCGCTCGCCCTCTTCGCCTTCAAGCAGCTCGGCCTGCCAGCTGAGGTAATCCGAGTAGTCGAGGGCGGGCGCCGGCAGATCCGGCTGTCGGCCGCTCACCTCCGCTTCATACAATTCCATCAGCTCATCCAACAGCACCCAGAAGGACCACCCGTCGATGACAATGTGATGCACGGCCAGCGAGAGGATATGGTCTTCGGGCTCGCGTGTGAACAGCAGGGCGCGGTACAGCGGGCCGGCTTCCAGGTCGAACGGCAGGCCGGCCTCCTCGGCTACTGCCTGCTGCAAATCATCCATAGACAGTCCGGCGGCTGACACCTCGCGCAGATCCGCTTGCTGCTGCCGCTGCACTCTCTGCACCGGCTGGCCGTGACGTAGGGCGAAGGTGGTGCGCAGGCACGCGTGGCGACTGACGACGGATTGAAAGGCCCGCCGCAAGGCTCCGGCGTCCACGGGCGAGCTGATGCGCAGGGCGAACGTGACATTGTAGGCGGCGCTGTCCGGGGAAAGCTGCTGGAAAAACCACAACGCCTTTTGCGTGTACGACAGCGGGGCTTCAGTCGGCGGCCCCTCATCAGGGCGGATCGGGGCGGGCCGGCCGGCCGGCGCGGCCGTCAACTGCTCGGCGACAAGCTGCGCTAACTGGGCCGCCGTGACGCCGGCCATGAGCTTCGAAGTCGGGACCGATGTGCCGAGCTGATCTTCAAGCTGGTTCTTCAACTCGATGGCCATCAGCGAATCGAGGCCGAGGGCCGACAGCGGCAGATTGGCCGTCAACCCTGACGCCGGCGAGCGCAGAACCCTGGCGGCCTGCTCCAGCACACAAGACTCGATCACCAGCAGCCGCGCCGGCTGCTCCAGGGCAAGCAGCGCCTTGCGCAAGAAACCCTCGGCGCGCGCTGGACGCGTCTGCTCCTCCAGCACGCTGTGGTGAACCGCTTCGAGCGCGCCTTCCAGGAACTGCTTGCGACAGGCGCGGCGCTGAATCTTGCCGCTCGAAGTTTTTGGCACAGAGCCTGCCCTGATCAGCACAATCGCGTGGGCCTGCAACTCATGAGCTTCGCTGACCGCTTGGCGGATGCTGGCGGTGACCTCGACCGGGTCCGGCTGCTTGCGCTCGTCGATTTCATAAACGATGACGAGTCGTTCCTGGCCGCCAGCGTCGACCGAGAAGGCAGCGCCACAGCCCGGACGCAGGGCCGCGTGGCAATTCTCCACCGTCAATTCAATGTCCTGCGGGTAGTGGTTGAGCCCGCGGATGATGATTACGTCCTTGAGCCGCCCGGTGACAAACAGCACTCCGTCATGGATGAACCCCAGGTCGCCTGTGCGCAAGAAAGGTCCCTCGCCGGTCTCGGCGATGCGAGCCTCGAATATTGGCTTGCTGTCGACCGGTTTGTTCCAGTAGCCCTGGCCAACGCTCGGACCCCGGACCCAGACTTCGCCGACCCGGTCGGGCGGGCACCGCTGACAGGTCTTTTCATCGACAATGGCGATCCCTTGATCCAGGGCGGCGCGGCCGCAGCTGACCAGAACATGCTGCCCGGGCGTGCCGGCCGCCGACGCAGCCACCAGGCCCTTTTCGAGCGCCGTCGCCGAGAAGCCTCTCGTGATGGGCAATTCGCCTTTTTGCGCTCCCGCCACCAGCAGGGTCGCTTCGGCGAGCCCGTAACAGGCAAACATCGATTGCTTGCGAAAGCCGTGAGGCTCGAAGGCCCTGGCAAAGCGTTCGAGCGTCTCCTCGCGGATCGGCTCAGCGCCATTGAACGCGACCTCCCAACTGCTCAGGTCCAGCCCGGCGCGCTGCTCGGCGGTAATCCTTCTGACACACAGATCGTAGGCGAAGTTCGGGCCGCCGCTGGTCGTCGCCCGGTGGCGCGAGATGGCTCTCAGCCAGGTCAGCGGCCGGCGCAGGAATTCACCCGGCGAGATGAGCACCGCAGGGATTCCCGAATAGAGGGGCTGCAAGACGCCCGACATAAACCCCATGTCGTGAAAGGTCGGGAGCCACGAGACGTATTTATCTTCGCTGCCATGATCAAAGAATGAGCGGACCATAGCGGCGTTGTGCAGGAGGTTCGCATGCGTGAGCATCACCCCGCGGGGATTGCCGGTCGAGCCGGAGGTGTACTGAAGAAAAGCGATCTCGTCGCCGGACGAGTCGCGCACCGTCGGGTCGCCGATGTCGCTGGTGATGCCATCCGACGCCACCCACTCAAGCGCCCGCAGGGCCGGCGCTTGCTGTAGCATCCGCGCGGCCTGCGATAAGACTGCCTGCGTCGTCAGCACCACGCGCGCCTCAGCATCGGCGGCAATGACCTCGAGGCGGCTCAAGCTCCGCTTCAGCCGGGTCGGGTCAGGGGGGTAGGCAGGCACCGCCACCAGCCCTCCGTACAGGCAGCCGAAGAACCCGGCGATAAAATCAAGCCCCGGCGGGTAGAGCAGCAGGGCCCGCTGGCCGCCAAGTCCCATCCGCGCCAGTTGATTGCCGGTCGTCCGGGCTTGCAGGTCCAGCTCGGCGTAGGTCGTGCTCATCTCCTGGTCTTCGCCGTCTACGAGATAGGTGTAGGCAAGCTGCTCGGGGTGCTGCGATGCCCTGAGCTTGAGCAGGTCTACCAGTGTCCCGACCTGCGACCAGCCCGGGCTGATGGCGTGGCTTTTCTTACTTTGCATCCGTACTCCAGCCGCCGGCCGCCCGCAGGCAGCCGGCCGGCGCAAGTGGCTTTCGGGCGTGGGGATTTGGCGCGAGTGCGCCATCTAGCAGCGGCTGCCGGCGGGCGGCCGTTGCTAGACAGCAGGTTGGCGGCGGGTGGGCGAAGCGAAGCCGGCGTTGACGCGGGCCGTCATCACGCCGTCGCGCCTCATGGGTAATCGGTCAACTGCTGGAACGACAGGCCGCAGGGGTAGAACAGGTTGAAGATCGGCTGCTCGACCACCTCGGCAAACGACAGCAGCAACGGCGCGTAGGTTTCCAGCGCGCTGCCCCCGTCCTCGATCTCGCCGACTTCCGTGAGCGACAGTTGGAGCTTGTCGGCGAGCGTCTCGGCCGGGATGCCGCGATTCTCGCGATGCCGCCTGATCAACTTACCGCACTGCCCCTCGACCTGTCTCGCCTGGGCCGATTTACCGCTCTCGGCGATCAGCCTGGAAGTCGGCGTCTTCAACTGGATGGCGATGAGCGCCAGCCGCGGCCCCCACTCTTCAATCGGCGAGTCGCCGCCCTCCATCAGCAGGTACTGCTCAAGCGGGAGGGCGATCTTCGCCGCCACGTCTTCTGCGGTCAGCTTTTTGCGCTCCCTTTCCTTCTTCAAGACTTCTCCTAGCTTCATATGCACCTCCGAGTCGTCATCTGACCCATCAGCCGGCGGCCCGCGCTCAGGGGGTGGGCGGCCGTTTGAATTGGTCATCATTAATAGCAACGTTGGTCTGCACCTCGTCGATCTTTACGGTATAGCCGCTCGGCTTGACGCGCTTGATCGTGAAGGGCAGCTTCACCCCGTCGACTTCTTTATAGTTGTCGTAGAGATACCTGAAAGGGCGCGGCCCTTGCGGCCCGACCACTTCGTACTCATGCTCGATCAGCAGTCCGGTCTGCGCGTCGAAGAACATCTTCTCGGCCTTGCCGGCCTTCGGCGTCAGCTCCAGGACGTACGCCGGCCGGCCCTCGACGGCCTCCTGGCCGACCACGGCAATGTTCGTGTACAACGACTTGAGATCGATGTCGCGGTGGAGATTGCGGGTGCGCGACGACAGGGCGATCTCGTCGGCCGTCCAGTCGCGCATGTGGCCCGCCGGGTCAATGCCCCAGCCCGCTGCGCCGTCGAAGCCTTCTCGCACCGTGCCTTCCGGGATCATGGTGACCGACATGTACTTGCTCGGCGCTTTGGCGTAATTCTCGACCTTGCCGGTCGCGCCACTCATTTCAATGGAGCCCTTGGTCAACCGGCTGTTTACTTTCGCAATCGCATCCTGACCGCCCAGCGCCTTGACGTAGGTGGCGAGCACTTGGTCGGCGGTCGGCAGGGATGGAGAGCCCGAATTCTTCGAACAGGATGCTATGCCCAGCAGCGAGCATAGAAGAATGGTAATGCATACTCTCTTCATAGTGATTCCTTTCTGAGTCTCTTCGCGAGTCACAGACTCTGCCTTGACTGACTCGCCAAGCGGGCGGCAAGGAGCCCCGTGCCGGATGAGGCCACTGCGGACCTTCCTCCGCGGAGCAGTTGCGGGTTAGAGGTTGACCGGCTACGCCCTGGCAGCCGGCATTACAATGTGCGTACCATCGAATCGATCACCAGTTGGTTGAATCTCACCGGATCAGGAAGCTCCGAGCCCTCGGCCAGCAGCGCGTAACCGAGCAACAACTCCGCGCACTCGCCCAACTGCTTTTCATCCGGGCGCTGCGCGTAGCGCTCGTGCAGCTTCTTGAAGAGCTCATGCTCCGGGTTCAGCTCCAGGATTCGCCGCTGCTTTGCTCCTCCCCCCTTACCTTTCAGCAGCAGTTTCTCCAACTGTGGGCTGTAGTCCATCTCGTTGCCGACGAGGCACGCGGGCGAGGCCACTAGGCGGCTCGTCAGCCGCACCTGCTTGACGTGCTCATCGACCGCCTTCTGCATCGCCGCCAACATCTCTGCCGTCGCTTCTTCCTTCGCCTTCAGCTCCTGCTCGATGCGCTCGCGGTCCTGCGCGCTGCCCAGCTTGGCCATGCCTTTGCCCGCAGACTTCAGCCGCTTGCCTGCGTATTCCCACACGGCCTGCGTCAGCAATTCATCGACCGGGTCGATCAGGTAGAGTACCTCGTAGCCCCTCTCCCTGAAGCCCTCCAGGTGGGGAGAGTTCTCTACCAGGGCGCGGCTCTCCCCCGTGAGGTAATAGATATCCTCCTGCTCCGGCTTCATCCTCTCGACGTAGTCTGCCAGCGTCGTCAGTTCCTCCGCGTCGTGCGACGAGCTGAACAGGGCCAACCGCAACAGCCTCTCTTTGTTCTCGTGATCCGCCGATATGCCTTCCTTCAATGCTCGCCCGAACTCGCGCCAGAACTTCAAATACTTGCCGGGGTCTTTCTCGCGCATCGTCTCCAGGGTGTCGAGCACTTTTCGCGTCAGCCACTTTCGGATCTGCGCGATGTGCCGATCCTGCTGGAGCATCTGGCGCGAGATGTTCAGCGGCAGGTCGGAGGAATCGACCACCCCCTTGATGAAGCGCAGGTATTTCGGCAGCAGGTCGTCGCAGCGCTCCATGATCAGCACGCGTTTGGCGTACAGCCGGATCTCAATGCCGGCGGCATGATAAAAGAGGTCGGTCGGCGCTTTTGATGGGATGAACAGCAGCGCCTGGTACTCGGCGGTGCCTTCGGCCCGCGAGGCGATGATTTGCAGCGGCTCCTCCCAGTCATTCGTGATGTGCCGGTAAAAGTCTGTATACTCGCCTTCGCTGATCTCGCCCGGCGCCCGCGCCCAGATCGGCTGCATCGAGTTGAGCGTCTTGTCCTCGACCACCGTTTCAAGTGGGGCTCCCGGCTCGCCTGGCTTCTCGCTTTCGAACGGGCAGATGATGGGATAAGAGACGAAGTCCGAATACCTTCTGACAATGCGGGCGAGCACCCATTGATCGGTGAAGTCTTCGAGCCCCTCATCCGAGCTTGCCGGCTTCAGGTGCAAGGTGATCTCGGTGCCGCGGCCCTGGCGTTGCGCATCAGTCAGATTGTAGGAGCCATCGCCGGTCGATTCCCACAGGGTCGCGGTCGCCTCGCCGGCCCTGCGCGTGCATAGCGTCACCTTCTCGGCCACCATGAAGGCAGAGTAGAAACCGACGCCGAACTGCCCGATCAACTCCCCCACGACTTGCTGCGAGGCGCCCTCTCGGAAAGCCTCCCGCAGCTCGCGGGTGCCCGACTTCGCAATCGTACCGATGTTATCGATGACTTCCTGGCGGCTCATGCCGATGCCGGTGTCAGCAATGGTGAGCGTCCTGGCGGCTGGGTCAGGGATGAGCCTGATTTCATAGCGGTCGTCTCCGTCCAGCAGCCGCGGATCGGTGAGCGCTTCAAAGCGTAACCGGTCGAGGGCGTCCGAGGCGTTCGAGATGAGCTCGCGCAGAAAGATTTCCTTGTTGGTGTAGAGAGAGTGGATCATCAGATCCAACAGCTGGGCGGTCTCCGCCTGGAATTGAAACTCCTCAGCGTAGTTCATCATATGATTCTCCGCGCTCCTTTCATGGCTTCCCGTTGATCGTGCCGGCGTCGGCCAGCAGCTCACGCAGCTCACTGGCGAGCACTCGCAGCAAGATGTCCTGAGATGAGCGGATGAAGAAATGATCGCCCGGCAGCATGCGGATCTCGCAGCGCGAGAGGGTGTGCGCCTTCCATTGCAACAGCCATTCCCGTTTTACCTCCTCGTCTTGCAATCCGCCGAAGACGGTGATCGGGCAACCGAGAGGCTCATCGGGAATGTACTCGTAGGTCTCGATGAACTCAAAATCGGCCCGCAGCAAAGGGATGAACAGTTGCATCAGCTCGGCATGCTCCAAGACCTCCCTGGGCGTCCCGGCTAGCCTGTGGAGTTCTTTGATGAACTCGTCTTCCGGCAAATTGTAGGTGATGGGCTCGGTGCGGGGCAGTTGAGGTGCCCGGCGGCCGGCCACGAATAGTTTTTGCGGCTCGACCTGGTGCTGGCGGCGCAAACGTCTGGCGAGTTCAAAGGCGATCACGGCCCCCATGCTATGGCCGAACAGCGCGAAGGGCGACTGCAAGGCTGGGCGCACGGCTTCGGCGAGGGCGTCGATGAGGGCTGGTAATCTCACGAAAGGGGGCTCGTTCAGCCGGCCCCCGCGCCCCGGCAATTCGACCGGCACGACCTGGACCTGCGGGGGCAGAAAGTCTCCCCAGTTGCGGAAGATCGAAGCCGACCCACCCGCGTATGGCAGGCAGAACAATCTTAGCTGCGCGTCTCGCTGTTCCCGCTCATAGGGGAACCACTGGCCTGCTAGCCTGTTCACGGGCCAACGACCTTTCGGGATTGCATGCCTTAGGAAAGGGCGCGCCGGCTCCCGCCTTAGCTCGAGCTCGCGCTCGACACCATCAGGTCAATGTCGGAAGGAACCTGGAACCCGAGCACCTGCGCGCAGAACTCACGCCAGCTATCGCTGGCCTGATCGATAATCACCTTCTCGTCCGGCCATATGCTTTCCGTCACTCGGAAATCCTGGTGGACGAAGACGACCTGCTCATCGCTCGACCCTTCGCTGCTGCCGGCGGCGATTTCCGACCAGCCGGGGAACTGCTTCAGATCACGCAGGTGGTACGCCCTGGCATATTGGCGCTCCGGCCTGAGTGACCGGGCGCGCTCGGCATCCCGACTATCCTCGGCCTCGCACAGGTACTTCACCACCTCCACATGGCCGGCGGCGAGGGCCACCATCTGCGGCGTCCGCTGGTCACGACCGACCTTGAAGGGGTCGGCCCCTCTTTCGACAAGAAGACGCACCATTGCCAAGTCTCCCTGCCCGGCGGCAAAGGTCAAAGCGGTCCAGCCCTTTTCGTCCGCCTCGTCCGCCTCGGCCCCGGAGCGGAGGAGGGCTTCTACCGTTTCCAGATTCCCTGCTTTTGCTGCCTCAATCAATGATGGGTCCATTTCATGCTCTCCATGCTAGTTTCCTTGCCAACTTCATCGGCGCCTCGCCCCTGCCTCGACCGCGCGAGATGGAGGCGGCGACGCCAGACCGATCCGTCGTTCGCCTACACTTTGGCGAGCTGCCCGGTTCCCGCCAGCGTCGCCAGGTCAATGTCTGCGATGCAGCGAACGTCGACGTAATCGAGCGTCAAACCGCCCTCGACGTGAACCGTCCCGGAGCTATTCTCAAAGTCGGCCCGGCTGAAATCGCAGTTGTCTCTGTCGAGGCGGACGCCGAGCTCGGTCCCCCCCCTGGTATCGACAAACTTGACGTGCACATAGTTGCGGTCTATGGCGTCTTTAAAGAGCTTCACCGTCTTCTCTGGGCGTAGGCCCGCTTCGACCCTGTGGCTGCCTTCGCACAAGCGGTCCACGAGGCTCTTCTCTTGGGGCCGGTTGGGGTCAGGAGGAGGAGGCGGCGGCGGCGGGTTCTTGGCCATCTCCTCCATCTTCTTCCGCAAGCTGAGCGGCCTCATATCGGTCCACACTTCTTTGATGTAGGCCAGGCATTCCGCCTTGAGGCCGCTCTGGCCAATATCCTTCCAGCCGAGCGGGTTCTCGCGATAGGCCGGCCATATGGAGTATTGCTCTTCGTGGTTGACAACCACCTTATAGACGGTCGTGTCTTCTTTGTCGTCCTCGTACATTTTTCCTCCTTCGCCTGCTTACGGCGTGTAGCTCCTGGGGTGTGTAAACGGCTTGTGACTAGATCGAGCCAAGCGCATGGCTCTTGCTCCCGGGCCCGGCCTGTCGACCGCGCCTGGCCCCGAAGCGGTGACCTGGTGACAGGGCTCATGCGGCCAGGCTACCGCATGTTGAGCCGATGATTTTTCCAGCTCAAGCCCTTCCTAGGCACAGGCGTAAAGGCGCACGCCTTCCGCCCTTGAACACCATTCCCAGACCAAGGGCTGGCGACCGGCGCATGGAGCGCCGCTGCCAATCAGAACATTCTTTTCACCATGGACTTGTGAATCACGGCGCGAGCCTGGTAGCTCACGGCGTTCAATAGGATCATTACCCGCTCGTCCTCTTTCATCTCCCGACTGAAGACCCCTGTGAGGCCTTTGAGTGGCCCCTCTCTAACGATCACGGCGTCGCCGGGCCGGGGCTCATCATCGATGCGGACAAAGCCTTCGCCGTCGATCCGAGAGTGGATGAGCGCGATGATGGTTGCCTCGACAATGGCGGGCTGGTCGCCAAAGCTGACGACGGCGTGAATCCCCCTGGTGTAGGAGACCTTATAAAGCAGACTGAGATCGAACCTTGCAAAGATGTACCGAGGAAAGAGGTGCTTGATCAAGCACGTCGATTCCTGAGTGTAAGCGTTAATATGTTGCTCCTTGAATTTTGGAGAAAAGGTCTCGATCCCCCAAGCCCTCAAATTGCTTGCGGCGCGGTCTTCTTGTCTTGGGTGAGTGTGAACTGCGTACCAACTGGGTGGATCAAGGGTTTGCCTGTTCATAATCACTTGCGACCTCTAAGATCAAGCCGCCAACCACACGCGGCACCGCCTCAGCTTATCTGAGAGCGCCGCCCTCTACTTCTCAAGCACGACTGAAGGCCGGGCTGAGCTCATCGCGTTCCCTGAGTGAGAAACGCCTTCACGGCTGCGACATTCTCGCTATTGATCCGGTAGACAATCTGATTGTCTGGACCGATGCTCTGCCTGATCAGTTGCTTGGAGACGAGTTCATCGAGAGCCTGCTGCACATGCAGCGTCTCAACCTCGATCATTTGCTGGACAAGCCACCATTCCGTAATCCCACGTAGCGTGTCCTCGGCGTTGGGGTTCTGCTCCAGGTATCTCATTATTCTGTAGCCGAGTTGTAATGTTTTTTCATCTGAGCCTTTTCGCACACCTGAGCCAAAGCAATATATATTCCAGAGTTAAGTCATTGGATTTCCTAACAGGCGTGGGAGCGCCGATAAGCTTGTTGCCCTAGCGGCGCGGCGGGGTGGGCGTAAAGTGTCAAAAGACTTGGGGTGGGGCTGAGGGAAAAATATCCTAGTAGGGGCCGGCTTTGCCCTACTGCGACTCAGGCGAACGGTAATGCCGAGGGTTGATCTTGTGTTTGCGTATCAGCTCGAAGAAGGTCCGCCGGTCCTTCTGTGCGGCCAGGGCCGCCCTGGAGATGTTGCCCTGGTGCGCGAGTAGCAACGAATTGATGTAGTTTCTCTCGAACTCGTCAACAGCCCTCGCCTTCATCTCTTTGAAAGAGCCGGCGGAAGTCGAGCTTTGCGCCTGCGGCAGAATGATGTGTCGGGCTTGTAGTATCCTCTCCTCGCACAGCACGACGGCCGCCTCGATGACATGTTCGAGCTGCCTGATGTTCCCCGGCCAGTCATAAAGCAGCAGCAGGCGGATTGCATCCGGCGAGATATCCGATATCCGCTTGCCGAACTGCGCCGAGTACTTGGCTAGGAAGTGCCGGGCGAGCAGGGGCAAGTCTTCCTGGCGGTGCCTCAGCGGGGGCAGGGTAACCGACATGACGCCGATCCTATAATAGAAGTCCTCGCGGAGCTTGCCCGACTTGACCGCCGCCTCTACGTCCGTGTTGGTCGCCACCAGGATTCTCGCGTCAGACAAACGCGTCTTGGTCCCCCCTAGCACCCGATACTCTTTTTCCTGAAGGAAGCGCAATAACTTTATCTGCACGGCCAGCGGCATGCTATCAACCTCGTCTAAGAAGAGCGTGCCGCCGTCGGCCTCGTGGATCAGCCCTTCCTGCGAAGTGTTCGCGCTGGTGTAGGCGCCGCGCTGGTGGCCAAACAGCTCATTCTCGACAAGGTTTTCAGGTATCGCTCCGCAGTTGATCGGAATGAAAGGCCCCATCGAGCGGGAACTCAGGTAGTGGATGAAGCGCGCACACAACTCTTTGCCTGTGCCCGTCTCGCCCGCGACCAAGACGTTCACGTCGCATTTGGCAAGGACGGATATCTTTTTGACCACCTCGACGAAAGCCACGCTTT
The DNA here is from genome assembly GCA_035275065.1 of Blastocatellia bacterium. Taxonomy (NCBI): domain Bacteria; kingdom Pseudomonadati; phylum Acidobacteriota; class Blastocatellia; species Blastocatellia bacterium. Next base: position 71,665 of record DATENM010000004.1, on the reverse strand, counting down.
GGCCGATGAGTCGCTTCTTTCCGAATTCGAGTTTGAAGGATTGATCCAGGTGATGACTGACCGGAGGGTTGTCAAGCAGGCGGCGGACCCGCGGCAGCACATTGACAGTGTTCAGCGGCACGGTGATGAAATCGTTGGCCCCGTTGCGCATCAATTCAATGACGTTGTCGGGGCTTGTCGCTTCATAGACAACAATGATGGGCAGATCGACAAGCTTCCTGATCGCGGTCAATATCTCCACTGAGTGTTCGAGCAGATGTGCCGTCAATACCAGCAAGATCAGCGCCACGTCCGGATTCTTGACGTTCTCAGGCAGGCTGCTGACAGACTCAAACGACGCTGACACGATGCCCATATGGCGTAACGACTCTGCGTCGTGTCTGAGGCTCTCGGCGAGTACGCCTTGCAACTCGGTCTTCAAAGCCACCGCGGAATTGGAATGAAGTAATAAAATCATGGCCTTCTGTACTCCATGCCTCTTATACTGTCACCCCTCCGTGCCCGGAGCGTACGCTACTTGAAAGAGCGGAACCTCTATCCTGATTCCACCCGAGACTGGTGCAACCTCGCCGCAGCTCTCTAGGGATACCGGAGGCGAGCGTGGCAACAGGCCCATCCAGACCGCTCGCCGTTCTACTGAAGCCTGCGGCAGGCGGCTTTCGCGCCTTGCCTACTGACGGCTACCTTCGCGCGACCGGACGTAGGTTCGCAGCCAGCGAGACAGCCTCGCCCTCAACCTGCGCGTAGCGATAATAGAGCGACTCGCTATCGGGACAGACCGCAAACTACCCGTCCGCAACAAACGAGTGACCTTTGACACTTGCTATATTACGCTTAGGAGAGGCAGTTAGCCTGCTCGTCTAATAATTACGTGAGAGCTTGAGTCACACTTGCTATTACCTGCGCCCACCTTCTAGGAATAACGGGGCAATCACGTTTAGCCGTCTTGGGCAACCAGAACCTAAGCCTTGAGGAACCCTTGCCTAGTATTTTTTGTTTTTTGGCAGAAATCTGAATCGGCGAGATTGCTCGGGAAATGAAGATCGCTCTAAGAAAGACGATCTTCAAATGGATTTCCCATCAGAGAACAGAGTGGCCCCTACCCGGATTGTGCGTAATGTAACGATGAATCGCCGTCTATGCCGATTCGGCTAACCACCAGTTCCATACATACAATTTAATGCGATTGAAACCCCTTTACTGAAGGTCCTGATGATAGCACAGTCTAATCTCGTGTCAAGCATAAAGAGAGGAAGATTACAATCGTGATTCAGAAATTAGGCGGTGAGATTGTCCAGAATGAGTCCGGCATGTAAACCGAGGATTAAATTCAGCCCTTGTCGAGAGTCGGAGCCGCGCCCCGACTCCCTGACTATCCAGTGAATCTCATGGGTCTTTCTTGATCGCGAACCGGCGGCACAGCCGCTCCCAGGCGGCGGACCCGTAAGCGTCCGATATTAGCCCCAGCTTTCCGGCAAGAAGCTCTCCAAGACGGTTGCCATGTTCTGTTCGACCGCCCGGTCAAAGCAGTACTTCGCAACTGCCAAGTCGAGGACCCCCAGTCCGAAAGGGCTGAATACGGTTATCGAGTCCGAGGCTTTCCTCGCCGGAGCATCTCCTCTGAGGATGTCTCCGAGTGTGCACCTGATAAATGCCCGATTGCCGGACATCTGCTCGGCGAGGTGCAAAGACGTTTGGGCCCGGCAGGCATGATCAATGTCATCGGTGACATTGTCGCAACCGAGAATCGCTTCCGGAGTCAGGTCCCGCAACGAGACATGAAGCAGGGTGCTGCCGGGTGCCACTGCCGACAGGTCACTGATATGCGGTTTAACGGCGGTAGTCGCCAGAGCCGTGAGCGAGCAGCCACCAAGCACCTCTGCGCTACTGCCCGCAATCATCACTTCAATGCCCGCGAAGGAGTTACGGCACTTCGTCTTGAAATGCTCCGCCCGACTCATGTCGGTGTCAAACAGTACCAGGTTTCTCACCTGCATGTTTGACATAAGAAATCGCACGATCTCGAAGCCGATTAAGCCGCAGCCTATCAGCCCCAGGCAGTCTACCTCCTTGCCATGAAGGTGCTGAGCGGCAAGCGCGGCGCTCGCCGCCGTCCGTTTCGCGCTGATAATCGATCCTTCCAGGATCGCCTGTGGTCTGCCAGTCTGTGCGCTGTTCAAAATGACGACGGCAGAAGCCCGATCCATCCCAAGCTCAGCGTTGGCGGGAAACGAGGCAACCCACTTCACCCCTGCGACTGCAAATTCGCCGCCGAGGTAAGCCGGCAGTGCGATAATCCTGTTTTTCTCCTGGCCAGGGAATCGCAGGAAGGTTGAGTGAGGCAGGGACGAATCCCCCATTACATGAGCTTCGTAGGCGCCGCGGACGAGATCGATCAACCTGGCATCGCCATCGGCCAGGAGCGACGAAACCGTCTCCGCGTTTAGAATATAGATGCCTCTGCCCTTGTCCGTCAGATTGTTATTCATAAAGGCCACTCCAACTCTTGACATGTGATGGCCCGTGTAGTGGCCATCACCTATGACGCGAATGCTGCTTAACATGCAGGTGCAAATTATATGACAATCTGCAAAGCACATCAAAGAAAAGGCTCCGAAACCATTTGTAGGCTCTCTACTTTTACGGAACGATCTTTGATATTGGAGTAGACCTGTAGCGTACGATGCCCATAGATGCGCCGCCCCCCCTTGCCGGGCCTAAGGCTGAGGTGAACCACTGAATGAGACAGAGAGTTAAGCACCGGTTGTTTGACAAGGTTGCTGCGGCTCATCTCGTTTGGAAGTAGGTTACTTGATCAGTGTGCCTCAAAAGGCGAAAATTGTTCTGAAGAGAGGGACGCAGCAACGAGGTGTCCCTCTTCCCCGGCCTGTATGTGAGGCGATTCGCATGAGTGCAGATAATGCTGCCGAGCAATTATGGCAAGTGCCGCGCGAACGGGTCTCGTTGCCGGATGATGAGGCGCATGTCTGGCGCGCGCAGCTTACCCGGCCACAGTCGGAGATAAGCGACTTTTGGGGCACGCTCACCCCAGACGAACAAGCGCGGGCCGCGCGATTCTATTTCGACAAAGACCGCGAGCACTTCATCGCGGCTCGCGGGGTGCTCCGGGCGATTCTCAGCCGCTACCTCGCAACGCCGGCTGAGAAGATACGCTTCGGCTATGGACCATACGGGAAGCCATGCCTTTTAGCTCCTGACTGCGATATCCGTTTTAATCTTTCTCACTCAGGTGGGGTCGGGCTCTTTGCAGTAACTCGCGGGCGCGAGCTGGGGATCGACCTTGAGCACATACGCGCCGAAATAGCCGAAGAGCAGATAGCCGAGCGTTTCTTCTCAATAAGTGAAGTAGCCGTGCTGTGCGCGTTGCCTGCCGGCCTGAAGGCCGAGGGCTTTTTCAACTGTTGGACCCGCAAAGAGGCGTACATCAAAGCGACCGGCAAAGGCTTGTCACAGCCTCTGGATGAGTTCGACGTCTCGCTGAGGCCGGGTGAACCAGCCGAGCTGCTAGAAAGCAGGAGCGATGCGCAGGAAGCCTCGCGCTGGTCTATGGCCGAGCTGGTTCTAGAGTCGGGCTTCAAGGCGGCTCTCGTCGTCGAGGGGAGCGGCTGGCGGCTGCGCTGCTGGCAATGGCCCGAATAAAGCGCAACGCGTATTAATGAGTACCACAACCGTGGTTGGCAGTCTGGTTGGACTATAGAGGCTGGTCACAGGCGGATTGAGATGAAGTTCTTCTACGCTCACTCCATCGTAATTCAATGCGTGAACGTGCCGCGGCCCGCCCAAGGTGATACGCATGTCAAGCGGCGTGCTACAGGAGCGCGCGACCAAGCGCGTGGCTCCCGCCTACCCGCCTGGAGCCGCCGCCGCCGGCATTGCCGGCGAGGTGCTGATCGAAGTTACAGTGGACGAGGAAGGCAACGTCATCTCCGCCATCGGCGTGTCGGGTGACAAGACGCTCGCCGAGGCAGCGATTGAGGCGGCCAGGCAGTGGAAGTTCAAGCCGACGAAAATGGCCGGCGAGCCGGTGAAGGTCATCGGCAGGATACGCTTCAATTTCAACCGCTGATGATGTTTTTAGATTCTTGGGCCACTCAATCCCAGGGCAGTTCGCGCCCGAGATATTCTTGCAGGCGCTGGTTATGCGGGCGATAAAGCTCGGCCAGTCGCGCCCGTAAAGCGGGCGGTATCTCCGAAGGCGCAGCATGATTGAACCGTCGAGTCAGAAGGTCGCCGTAATCGTGCGCCGGCAGTCCAAGATAACCTTCCAGTTCTCGCATGATCGCTTTTGCCCCCTCGGCTTGTGCGAGTTCTTCCGTGACGATGACGCGCATCTGCTCCCAGCCATATTCTGAAACCCATTGCTGTAGCCGATCTACGTAAAAACCCGGTGAAAGACAAAGCGTCGCCTCACCTCGGGCACAGCGTTGCAACTCCGCGCCAATGTCTGTGTCAAAATCCCGCACCGCAAAGCCCAGTTGATGGCCCGCCGCCTGGAAGCGCTGATACATGCGATGGTGTGAGTAGGCCCGATCAATCGGGTTGCGGATCAACAGGATCAGCCGAACGTCTGGCAGGTATTGATGGAGCAGTGAGGGCGAGACATCGTGAAAGGTGTTCGCGCTGGCCTCGCCTGTGATGTAAGGTTTCGCCGGGTCACGAGTCACCCTCACGCGAACGGGCGAAGTCGTGCCGGCCTGATCCGACGCCTCCCATTCATAAGTCAGGTCGCCCTTATACTCGACGGTCGGGAACAGCGCATAGTATTCCTGAATGTGCGAGGCGATGTATTCGGGACGATGCTGGCCGAAAAAATTCGGCTCCTTCTCTGCACACGGCAGCACCCGCGGATTTGCGTTGAGGTAGCGGTAGAGTGAAGAGGTGCCGCATTTATTGACACCCAGAATAAAGAAGCGCGGACGTAAATGCTCCATACCTATTCCCTCGGATACGGGCTTGCTTCACCCCATCCCGAAGCCCATCGGCCTTCGAGAAACGACTCAGCCGCGCTCAGTACCGCCTGAGTCGTTATCCCGGTCATGCAAGGAGGCTCAGTCGATATTCCACACGGCGGATCGAAAATGCAGTCGCAGGGACTACATGAAAGCGGCACGCGGATGACCTGTTGACGCTCCGGCCTGCACCAGGGTCCCCACTTCAAGTGGTCGAGCGGGCCATAGAGGCCAATCACCGGTGTACCGACCATGACGGCCAGATGCACAGGCCCGCTGTCGATGCCGATCACCACACGAGCGCGCCTGTAGAGCGCCGCCAGCGCGCCGACCGATAGTCGCCCCGCCAATCCGTAAGCACACCCCTCGCTCGCCGCGACGACCGCCGCCACCAGCGCGTCCTCGCCCGGCCCGCCCGGCACCAGCGGGGTCACTCCCCAGCGCCTTTGGACTTGAATGGCTAGCTCGCCCCAGCGCCGCGTCACCCAGTTTTTGAGGGGCCATCCAGAGCCGGGTTGAAAGACAATCGGGCGGCTTCCCGCCAAAGGCGCTTCGCGGATGACCGCTTCGGCAATGGCCTCGTCCGATGGTGTCGGCACGAACCTGCCGGCGCTCGCGGCCTGGCAATCGTCGGCAATCGTCGCTCCCAAGCAGCCGGCGGCGGCGGCGACCAGGCGGAGCGTTTGTATGACGGCATGCCCTTCCTCCTTAAATGGCAGCGCCAGGGTTAGAAAGGTTTCCGTCCCAGGAGTCGCATAGCCGACACGCAGGGGGATGCCTGCGGCGACCGCCAATTCACCCGACCAGGGGTCTTCCGGGCGAGATAAGATAATGAGGTCGAAGCGCCCGCGTAAGCGATCCGCATGTTGATTGACGATCTCTGTCCATTGAGCCGGGTTGGGCGGGGCCGTCAGTGGTGGGAAGGGCAGTGTGTAGGTCGCGTCGATTTCGGGGCAGCGCCTTATGACGTCGCCCATCGCGGTCGTCACCAAAAAGCTGATGTGCGCCGCCGGAATCGCCGCCCGCAGAGCCGCCGCCGCCGGGACGGTCAAAAGGACATCACCCAGATGGTCTGGGCGGGCGATCAGAATACGCGGGCCGGTTTGCTTGTGGGCTTCTGTCATGCATTGCATCCGATGAGACGCGCGCCAGTCCGACTGAAGGCGAAGGTTACTTGCTGTCCGCCCGCGTATCGCCGCACAGGGCATTTGCAAAGCCGGGCGGCGAGTGAATTCTCTGTCTCACGGAATGACTTCGAACTCTTCCGTTTTCGTCTTGCATAAAGTCAGAAACACCTGGCAGTCGTGATCGATCTGTATGCTTGGGTAGTGTCTTTTGTAGAGAAGCTTATACACCCCTTGATCGCTACGGCTCAATGGCGGCTTCACGCGCAGCGCTTCCTCATGCAGCGACCGGCAAAAGTCGGTCCTTGCCACCCAGGCTCCTGAATTCAGATAGCAAAAATCCTTGTCGCCATTCAAGACCGCCCCCCTGGTTGATCGTTTGAAGACCTGCTGTTCAAATTTCTTGCTGCGGCATCGGCCGGGGTAATGATTGCGCTCGGCATTGAAAAGCATCCGGCATTCCGGTAACGCTTCCATCCTCTCGACGAGTCGCCTCGGGTCGTCGAGGAGAACCACATCCCTGGAATCCGCGGCCATCACATAGGTCGTCCGCACGCGCTTCAGGAATTCATGGTTAAGCGCGATCTTAACGATATTCCGCCACTCGGCCACCTCCCTGCCGATCACAACATAATCTAAGCCAAGCGCCTCCAGACTCCGCTCAAAACAGCCTTTTGTCGGTTTATTATTCCAGGTAAAAATGGTGATATCCATCTCCTCGGTTTTGACGGGCCGAGGCGACGACCGAACGCCGGACTTCACCCGTTGGAAGAGGCGTCGCCGGATCGGGCCGGGGCTATGGATGACAATCGGGGTCGTGTCGTGTTGGATGTTGCGGAGCATCATAATGGGTTCAGGCAATCCAGCACGCGGCGAGGAGCCGCGCGGCTTAGCGGTCGGCATGCAGCACCGGCAATGCCAGGCCGTATTTATCGTAGTATTCCTGGTTAAATTCCAACCTGTTTTCTTCATAGTTCCAGACGTAGGAGCATTCGCCGAAGTGCCTCATCTGGTACTCATATTTCTTTCTCCCATTGCCGTGCAGCCACGTCAGATGCTTCACGTGAGCGGTCGCTTCGGGAATGATCATGCCCTCCAGGTCCGCGGACCTTTTGCCGTCGCCATAAAGGATCACGTTGTCAGAATAGAACTGCTTAATTCCCTGGTGCCGGCTGGTCCAGAACAACCTGGGGGGATGGAACCCGGCGATCCATACCGCACCATCGAAGATGTAATTCTTGAAATTGACCGCATACCAATCCGCCGTAGCGTTCTGGCGAACGTATCGGACGATGGCGGCGATTTGATCGGTCGTATAGGTCTCGTCTCCGTCCAACATCCACACCAGATCAACCTTCTCGGATAGAAGATAGCGCAAGGCGAAGTCTCTGGTCTGCGCCTCTGAAAAGAACCGCAACTGGCTCCTCTCAGTGATTGAATAGGGATTGTTGATGATGTAGAGATAATCGAACGGATACTTTTCGCGGCACAAAAGCTCGGTCGCCGTTTCTGTATCTAAAGCTCCTCCCTGGTAGCCCAGCTCGGCGTATTCTTTGAACATCCCACTGACCGCCGCGATTTTGAAGCCGACGCCAGTCACCTTTGACCGAATGTCGAACCACGGGCGAAGAACGCGCTCCAGGTTGCCGGCGCAATCAAATAAGCATGCTAGTACCCCTATCATCATTGCGGATTCTGCGCGCCCGGCTTCTCGGTTCAGCTCGCGGTCAGGGCTACAGGAGATCATAGCCGTAGGCCGACACCACTTCTTTATCCACGGACTGGCGGACGAGCGCAAGCAGTGGATCATCGAACTGCGTCAGATGCGCGCCGGGAGCATACCGGCGGCGGTCGAACTGGCGGGATGGGTGCAGCAGCTCTGCGCGGCTCTGCCCATCAATGCCGGCTCGCAGATAGCGGGCCGGCTTGACGTAACGCCGGTGGCGCGGCTGTAGCCCCCACAAGTGCCGTACGCTGTCTAAAGTGGCACTGAAGTGGTTCAACAAGTCTTCAAGTCGAAAGACCCGGGCGCGCGGCTCATCCGCCACATGCGGCAGATAGCTGCGGTACAGCGCATTCCATTCAGCCAACGCTGCGACAATGCGGTCTCCCGGCAAATCAGCCAGCGGCACGACGGGCTCATTATTATTTTCGCGGGTGAATCTCAGATAGCTGACCAGCCACGAGTAGACGCCCCGGACGCTGATTGCGAACCTCACCGCCCCCGCTTCAACGGCGGCGCGGGCCGCCGACAGTTCATCACGGCTGATGCGGCTGAAGACTTCAACGCTCCTGCCTTCGCCTTCCCAGTCCAGGCCGTGCCAGTTGAAGGGCGTCTCGGCGCCGGCGTGTTTCCAGCGCCCGATGTTCACCAGCACGCGCACATTGGTGAAGTTTTCTTCGAGCGCAAACTTGACGAGGTTCGTGCCCGTGCGCATAGCGCCCTGTTGTTTGACATAGATGATGCCATCCTGGCGGCTCATTTCTGCTCCAGCATGATACGGTCGGAATAATCTGAGACCCTGGTCAGGTGAGATGCCTTTCCATTAGCGCCGAGCGCGGCTGCTCATCCCCGACTGTAGAGCAATCGAGGATGAGCAGTCGTACCGACCCGCGCACAGGGGCACGAGTTAGTGATGGCTCAGGTGCGTATGCGTACCGCAATTCGCCAGGTCCTTGCAGACCTCGACCAACTGCATCATGCCGCGGTCCTCGTGGCCGAGGATGTGGCAGTGATTCACGTACAGGCCGGTGAAATCGACGAAGCGGCTGCGCATCTTGAAGTAGCCGCTGGCGATGACGTTCTTGGTCGTCGAGTCCTGCTTCGCCTTGGGGATGGGGAAGGTATCCCACCAGACGTACGGCGGCTGGAGCCTCAGCGGCGCTGTCATCGTGTTTGGGTCGAAGATCTCGACGACCTGGAACGGGTTGACGTGGATGTGGAAGGGGTGGGCGGCCTGCGTAGTCGTGTTGAAGACCGTCCACTCCTCGATTGCGCCCAGCTTGATCTGCTGGTTGATGACGCCGTCCTCGAACTGCTTGCCGTTGATTGTCCAGATGCGCAGCGGCGGCTGGCGGAGCTGGCCCGGAATGTTCGGCACGTAGGTGCCGTAGTTGAGCTCGCGCCGCACCTGCACCTCCTGGGCCGTGATGTCTCTGCGCAGGAACTCCGGTATATCGGGGAAGGCCGCCTCTGATGGGAAGTCTCTGGGAGTAACCGGCGTATCCTCAACCGAGACATACAGGAGCGGCGCGGGTCTGTTACCGATGGTCTGCATCACATAGGTGCCCGTATTGCTCGGCGCCCGAACGAGCAGGTCGATGCGGTTGCCCGGTGCCATCGGCTGAGTAGAAGCGATGGGCGTTTGGCCCGTGTTGCCCAGCACCTGTTTCGCGTAGTTGGGGCGGGACAACTGCACCCCATCCTGCGCCGTCTGCCGGCAGTTCAAATTCCCCGTGCTGGTGCCGCAAGCCACGAACTGGCCGGTGAGAAACGTCGACACCGTAGCGTTGATCATGCGCCACAACTGCGTCTGGTTGGGCCGCATCTTGATGACCGGCGTCTTCTGCCCGTTTATGAACAAGGGCGGCGCCGCCACCAGGGCCTGGTTGGCGATCATCATCTGGAGCGTGTCGCCGATCTGCTGAAAGACAAGGACCTTCTCCGGCAACTCGCCCTGCTGTCGGTAATAATCGCGCAGCACCCGGTCGTACCCGCCGGGCTGGTTGTCGGTGATGATCAACGCCCCGGCCATGCCATTGAAGAGGTTGACGGAAGTCGAGCCATGCTTATGCGCGTGGTACCAGTGCGTCCCCGGAGCCTGGCCCATCTGGAGCGCCGGGTCTCCCGGCTTATACCTCGGGACGCGGAAGCAGACGGGGTAGGAGCCGACGAAGTACTGCGGCCATTCGCCCGCCTTGATGGTGGCGTCATTCTTGGGCCATAACTTCAACTTATCGGGGAGGCCGTTGCCGCCATTGAAAGGCGCGGTCTGGTCATACTGGCCGACTAGCCCGCCCTCCGGGGTGCCGGCAGGCCCCATCTGATCCTTCCGCCATTCCTCCGGCAGTTCATTATAGCTCTTGACGGCCTCGCCTTTGCTGAAGACCCCCTTCTCGAACCAGTCCACGATCTGCTTCTCTTTGTCGGGCGTCAGGTTCGCCTGCGGCTGGATGTTGACCAGGATGTTATCGCCGGTGGTTGACGGCGTAACGTGCGTCCCGTGGAAGTGGAGATTCGAGGCGCTCGAAGCATGGAAGCAGTTGGGATAGAGGTCGTTGGCCGGATACCAGTTGGTGTCGGTCGTGGCGGTCGAGCCTGCCTTGGTGACTTCATCACAGCCCGTCGTTGAGCCCTGTTCGCCGGAATAGAGCGACCCCTGGAAGGCCCCGACATTGACTTCGTTGAGCAGGGTGATCTGCACGCTGTCGCCGATCTCGCAGCGCAGCGTCGGGCCGGGCCCGGCATTATTCTTCTGCGCCGCGTCCGGCCACACCGGGTTGCGCAGGTCGGTAGGCTTGAAGCCGGCAAAGTAGCGCAGCATGGGATTGTCGGTCCTGCCGGGGATGACGCGGTTGCCATTGAGCACCTTGATGACGGCCTGTAGTTTCCCCGTCCCCTGGCTGTCGAGCTCTTGGACCTTGACCAGCTCCGGCAGGCCGGTTGGACAGGTCGCGCCCTGGGGATCGGCGGCGAATAGGGCGGGCGGCAGAATTTCGGCCAGGGCGATGCCGGACGTGACGGCTAGGGCCTGTTTCAGAAACTGCCGGCGGGTGGCGCGGATTCGCTCCGCTTTTGTCGCCGGGGCGGCCTGCGCCGTCTCGACATCCTGGAGTTCTCGTTCATCCGACTTTGCCATAAATGCCTCCTCTTTAGGATTTGACTGTGATTACACCCTTCTCGGACGTCACGGTCGGGTGCAGGGCGCAAGCGTAAGAGACGTTGTAGGGAGTCCCGCTAGTAGGCGGCGGGTCAAAAGTTAGGCCGCGCGAGGACGGGGCGTCCTGGTCCTTGAGCTTTGCCGGGATCGGTTTGGGCATCCAGGCCGCCGCATTCGTAATCTTGCCGGTGCTATCGACCGGCGCCGGCTGGTGCGCCTGCTGCTCGTCGGTGTTCGACCAGAAAAGGATGTCCACCGAAGTCACCGGCTGCGGAGTCGGCTTAAAGCTGACGACGCTTCCGTTTCTGACGATTTGGACTGGGATTTGTGCCACAAGTCACCTCCTTTAGGCTGTATGGTCAGTGGCCAATCATCAGCGGGCAGAAACCTGCGCCCGAATGCTTCGCCTTGACCGCTGATCACTATAGAGTTGGCGTGTCTCCTGTACCTGAGAGACAGGAACCTAACCTTGCTGCTTGTCCCCGGATGTTGGGCGCCGTTCCTGAGTTAAACCATTAAAAAATTCTGTAATGGCCACCGGGAATTCCAACCGCCGGGCGCTCAAGGTCTATGCAAAAGGCTTTGATTGACGGATGACTTCTCTGCCGTCGTTGTTTAATGCGCGCCTATCATATAATTTTTTGATAATAAAAGTCACTAAAAAAGTGAGCCCGCGAGCGCCCGGCCGTAGCCCCGATGACCTCGGCAGGCAATTCAGCTCGCCGATGGCAACGCGCGGCGCGGTTAAGCCTGCCGCCCATCGGCTAAACGCGGTCGGCGGAATCACGCAGACGCCGCGCCGAGCCCCGCCCGCATGGCGTCGCGCAGCGCCCGCCAGCCGATCACACGGACGCCGGATTCTTTCACGTGGTCACGCAGCTCGGCGCTCATGAAGGTTTGATAATCCGCGACCCGCTGCCGCCAATCATCCGCAATGGCCCGCAATTCGGGCGAGTCCTGCGCCGGGTGGATCATCAAATAGGTCAAGCCCGCCGGCAGGTCGTCAAAAATCTCCCTGGCTTGCTCTAACCGACCTTCGGCGGGCCGGTTCAGATACATCTCTCGCATGTGATCGAAGACCGGAAGCCCCCGCGCTTCCCAATCACTGAGGGCTCGCTCGGAAAGGATTTCGACCCACTGCGGCTGCCTGACCATCAGCACCGGCAGCCGCTCGTCGAAGGCCAGGCCGACGTAGCGGTCAATCAGCCGCGTGTCGAGGGTCGCAAACATGTGGGCGTTGAGGTGCGTCAGGTCGAGGCCCGCTTGCCTGGCGCGGCCAACTTGCGCGCGCATCTCTGCGTCAATCGCCCGCGGGTCGCGGCGTTCCCACATCGATTGATTGCGGTAGAAATAGCCCTCCGCGTCGATCAGCCCCGACGCCGGGTCGCAGGTCGAGATCGGCCCCCAGCGGTAACTATCCCATTCACTCGTGAGCGTCAGGTGGACGCCGATGTCGACCGCCGGGCGACGCCGACAACAATCGGCCACAGCCGGGAACCAGGGACACGGCACCATCACCGATGCGCCCGTGATTAACCCGCCGTCCGCGAGGTCGAGGAAGGCCGGCAGCGTCGCCTGGCACATGCCGATGTCATCGGCATTGATCAGGACAACTCGGTCCGTAGCGCCGAATCCCAGCATCTTCAAATAAGGGTTTAGGCCCATCCACTCCTCTCTTTCGCGTTGCGGCAAGCGTCATTTGAGAGTCTGCATCGAAAAGACCGTTTCGCTGAGGCGCGCCGCCCGCAAAGGGAATTTCTCGGCCAGCGCCTGGAGGTCTTCGTAGCTGAGTTTCCAGCGCGGCTCCTCGATGACCCAGTCCATGCCTCTCTGGTCGGTGAGAATCTGGCCGCCCGGCTTTAACGACCAGACGTAGTTATCCAGCATCAGGTAAAAGTGGAACTTGCAACAGGCGAAGCTCGCCAGGTTGTTGTCGATGATGAAGTCGAAGCGGTTCTTGATCGTCAGGATGAATTCCCTGCTGTACTTGTTGAGCAAGTAGACCGCGTAATTGCCGATCCCCTGCGCATCGGCGAGCCCCTTCTCCGCCCGACTCACCGTCAAGCCGTCTATGAGGTTGACCTGTCCGGCGAAGCGTCTGGCGAATTTCGAATTCCCTACCCCGACGTGCAGGAGGTTCTTGCCGCCAAGCTCGAAGCGGGCGAGCTGCGCCTCGATAGCGGCCTGGTCTATGGTCGTCTCCTCTCGTGTGTGATCCACCCAGAGCGGCATGTCAAGCGCCAGCCCGGGGCGCTCCGGATTGCCGCAGACTTCCGTGCATGATTCGTAAGGGCTGACGTACCCGGACATCGTCGTCATCTCCGCTGATCAACCTTTCATTCCTGCCCCGCGCCCTTGCGCGCGACCACCAGCTTGTAGCACACCTGCGCTTTCAGGTAGAGCCACTCCAGCGCCAGGCCGCCGATATAGGCCGACAGCACGGTGCGCGCAGAGGTCAGGGGGATTGCTTTGTAGAGCCAGTCGTAGCGCTTACCCAGCCGTGCGAGCAATGCCGGGTCCCTCGGTCGTACTTGCTGCGTCAGGTCATCCTCGTGAACCACCTCCAGGTCGGCGCGGCTCAGGGCCTGCCAGTAGTCCTGTTGCGTGTGGTAGTGTGCGCAGCCCCAGTGATCGCGCAGGGCCTTCGCCTCTGCCGGCGCTTCGTCATCGATGTCGCCCTTGGCCATGTCGTCAAGGATGACCATCAAGCCGCCGGGACGCAGGCTCGCGGCGAGGTTCGGGATCGTCGTGTTGAGACCGCGCGAATGGATGAGCGACTCGATGGCGACGACGGCGTCATACTCGCCGGCCACGGGCGTGTCATAACTTTGCAAGTGGAAGCGGCAATCGCCCTCGATTCCGCGCCGGCGGGCTTCGCGCCGCGCCACACCCAGTTGCACGCGGCTCAAGGTCAGCCCGTCGTAAGTGCCGCCGATGCGGCGCTGCCAGTGGAAGATCGTTCCCCCGAAGCCGCAGCCGGCGTCGAGCACTCGCGGTTGAGCAGGCAGTTGCGCGGCGGCCAGCAGCCGGTCGTTGACGTGCTCCAGTCCCGCCGTCCGCCCGTGCGCCGCTTCACTCGGCGGCGGCACCGCCAGTTGTTTGTGCATGGTGAAGCTGGCGAAGCGGTCGCGATACGCCAGCCAGTTGGCGAGCTGGACGTAGCGCGACAGCCAGTCGTAATACGCCGGAATTTCGTTGTAGGTAATCAAGATTACTAACCTCCATTGCGGGCTCGTTCGTCTCATCGTGACGCGGCGCCCGCGGAATCATTCGGCTTATCAGGAGTGCTGCCATTCATCCCCGCTCGACGGTCTGGACTGACCACGACCTGCCGCGATTTCCGGCCAGCGATTGCAAGTAGTCGCGCACCGGCAAGAAGCTTTGTTGCCACGTCGGGTGGGCGCGGCTGCGATGATAAGCCGCAAGGCTCATTTCGAGCAGTTGTTCAGGCTGTTGCTGAATTCGCCGCAGATAGCCGGCGAGCGTCTCGGCGTCGCCCGGAGGGGTCAAGAACCCGACCTCGCCGTGGCGCACAATTTCGTGCGCGCCGCCCGCCGCCGTCGCGATGACCGGCAGGCCGCAAGCCATGGCCTCAAGATAGACGATGCCGAGGGCTTCGTAACGTGACGGCACGACCAGGAGGTGGTTGCTGTCGAGGCAGCCACCAATCTCTTCATTCGACACGGCGCCCGCCAGGGCCACCGAGTCCGTCAATCCGGCGCGGGCGATCTGCTCGCGGATGCGCCGCGCGAACGCCCGATCCATCGTCAGGCTGCCGACGACCTTCAACCGCCAACTGTCGGGCGGCAAGCGGCGCAATGCCTCGATCAAGGTGTCAAGCCCTTTGCCGGGAAGCACGTTACCGACAAAGATGACGCGCAAGGGGCCGGGCCACTGCGCCCGCTCGGCCACTCGCGCCAGCGACGGCTCATAGCGCAAATGGTCGCTTGCGGGATAGGCGACCACGCCCGGAACCTCGCGCCCTGTGAGCTGCTCCGCGGCTTCGCGCGTCGTCTGGCTATTGAAGATCGCGCCATCCACAGTCTTGAAGTATTGGCGCTCGACCGCCTGATAGACTCGCTTGCGCCAGGCCGCATGTGATTCGCTGCCGCGCAGGAGATGCACAAGTGTGACGATTGGATAAGCAACGCGGCGCTTCAACCAGCGGTTCATCATCCACACTGAAGGGTGAGTCAGCTCGTCTTGAATGAGCACGTCGGGCCGCGCCGCCCGCAAGCGGCCCCACAGGCGGGGCGACAGATTATCCGCAAGATGGCGGCCATAGTTTCGCCACGGCAGCGAGATAATCTCGACGAAATCACCCTGCTCCCGCAAGTAAGCGACGAGCTGGCGGTCGTAGAGAAAGCCGCCCGTCAGCGTCTCAGGGTCGCCATAAATCATCAGTCCGACGCGCATGCAGGCTCCTGCCGGTACGCCGCCCAGGCGCTCTCGTCTTCCCAGATTTTCGTCGTGATGGCGCTCAAGTTCGGCGCCGCGATCTGCCCCGCAAGGCGTTGACAGAAGATACGCGCAAACTGTTCGAGGCTGGGATTCAAGCCGGCAAACTCCGCCAGGTCATTCAGCCGCCGGCTGCCGAAGTAATTTAGCAGCGATTCCATCTGCGCCTTGACCGCGACAATGTCGAGCAGGTAGCCATGCCTGTCTAAAGCCGCGCCTTCAAGTTCTACCTCGATCAGGTAGTCATGCGCATGCGGCTGAGTCTCCGGCCCCCAGTCGCCGCCGACCAGGAAGTGCTCGGCGCGCAAGTTTCGTCTCACGGACAATCTATACATCGTGGCATTCTCCGGCTGCCGACGGCTCAAAGCCGTTGGCCGTCGTAAGTGAGTATGATCTGAATCGCCTCCTGCGGACGCCGGTCGAGCAGCGCGTATGCCTGTGCCGCTTCGGCCAGCGGGAAGCGGTGCGTGATCAAATGCGCCGGGCGTATCTGCTCAAGCATCTGCAAGGCGGTTTGCAAGCGGCGGGGCTTATTCCAGGGCCCCCGGCACCCGTCCGCGATGGTGCTGACCTGACTGCTGATGAGGCGTATGCGGCTGCGGTGGAAACGCCCGCCGAGGTCCAGGCCAACCGCCTGCCGACCATACCACGAGCCGATGATGATGCGCCCTTCGAAGCCGCAGCTCGCAATCGCCTGATCCAGCGCCTGTGGATTGCCCGACAGCTCGTAGATCAGATCGGCCCCGGCGTAGGGGCGATCCTTTTGCAGTAAGCCCGCCAACTGATCACTGGCCCCGACAGCCTCGGGGTCGAGGCTGGCATGCGCACCCATCGCCTGGGATTTCCTGCGCCGTAGCGCGAAGCGGTCGAGCGTCACCAGGCTCGCCAGCGGCAGCCGTGCGAGCAGCGCGGTTGTCAATAAGCCAATCGGCCCCTGTCCGAAGATGGCCACCTGCTCGCCGATCAATGGCTGGCCATCCAACAGAAAGTTGACGCTCGTCTCCATCATCGGCAGCAGCGCGGCTTCCTCCGCCGAGAGCGTCGCCGGCACAGGCAGCAGGTCTGCGACCGGGCTGAGGAAGTGGCTGGCGTGCGGTTGAAAGGCGAAGACCGTCTTGCCTTGCCATTCAGGCGCGACCTTCTCACCGATGGCAATGACCCGCCCGGCGGCGGCGTAGCCATACTTCAGCGGGTAGCCGAACGGGCCGGCGAGCGCCGGAATCGTCTCGTCAACGCGGAGGCCACCCGGCATCTGGCCGCGATAGATCAGGCCCTCTGTGCCGGCGCTAATCGCCGACGCCAGCGTCTCGACGCAAGCCTCGCCGGCGCGTGGGGCTGGCAGAGTCTCTTCGCTCACTGAGACTTCGTAGGGTGCGCGGAAGTAGAGAGCCAGTCGCTTCACGCTTCTCTCCAATCCGGGTTTCCCCAAAGCACCAGGTCGTCGCCCAGCGATTGGTAATGCGGATTACGAAGCTGCGGGAACCGCGGGCGCTCGCAGCGGTCCGAGCGGTTGACGGCAGCCAGGCCGCCGACGATCCGCGGTGCCACCGTCAGCACGAGTTGGTCAAGCAGCCGCTCGGCGAGGAAGCTGGTGATGATGCCCGCGCCGCCCTCGACCATCAGGCGGTTGATGCCCAGCTCGGCGAGACATCGCAGCAGGGCCGCCAGATCAACCTTCCCTTGAGGGTCCGCCGGCAGGCGCAGGACGCGAGCGCCTGCCGCTTCCAACCGCTCTTGACGTTGACGGTCGGCGGCTCCCGTCGTCGCCACCCAGACCGTCCCGGCTCCGGGACGCAGCAGGTTTGCGGTCAGCGGCAAGCGCAACTGACTGTCTACGACAATGGCCTGCGGGTCTTTGCCTTCGACGAGCCGCACCGTCAGCCGCGGGTTGTCGGCCAGCACCGCACCGATGCCGACCAGGATGGCGTCATGGGCGGCGCGCAGTCTGTGAGTCAGTCGCAAGGATTCACTGCCGCTCAGAGCCAGCGGCTCGCCCGAGCGCACGGCGATACAGCCATCAACACTCTGCGCATAACTGAGCGTGACAAAGGGGCGGTCGGGTTGTCGGCCACACTCGGACAGCCTCGCCAACAAACCGTCGAAGCGATCATCAGAATCAGTTGGCTGGGGATGCGCCGCCGGCGCATGGCCTCGTCGCCCGTTCGAGCGAGGGCGGGCGTCGGCCAGCGCGACCTCAGATCGGTCGAGGCTCAGCACATGGCGCATCCGCTGCGCCTTGGTCAGCAGGTAAGCGGCGTTCTCGGAAGTGACACCGGATTGCAATGGCAGGCGGGCGCTCACGGTAATCCCGCAGTGCTCCAGGCCCTCTGTCTTCGACGGGTTGTTGGTCAGCAGGCGCACGGAGTGAATGCCGAGGTGCTTGAGAATCAGCGCCGCAATCGTGTAATCGCGTTCGTCGGCGCCGTGGCCCAGCAACAGGTTCGCCTCGACGGTGTCGAAGCCCTGATCCTGAAGGTTGTAAGCGCGCAGCTTGTTGAGCAGGCCGATGCCGCGCCCCTCCTGACGCATATAGATGAGAATGCCCTGGCCGGCTTCCGCCATTAGCTCCATTGCCTGACTTAGCTGGGCGCCGCAATCACAGCGCAGCGAGCCGAGCACGTCGCCGGTGAAACATTCTGAATGCACCCGCACCAACATGTCTTGCTGACGAGCGACATCGCCGATCAGCAGGGCGAGATGCTCCTTATCATCCCGGTTGCTCGCATAAAGGAGTAGTTGAGCCTGGCCGCTCGGCGTCGGGATACGAGCGGAAGCGATTTGGGTTACTTTCACCTCATCGGACATCACTTTGGCCTCCAAGCTCCGAGCCGCGGCCGGCAGACCGCAGCCGACCCGCCGGCCCGGTCTGAATGACAGTCGCGGCTCACTCTGCTTTCCAACCGCACACCCACAAGCCGCCGCGCCAGGCGGGCACTCTAAACAGCCTGCCAAGCAGGTCCAGCGCACGGCAGACCGTCCCCCACACGGCGGGCATGTCGCCTCTGGGAATGAATGTCCAGCAGCCAGTCTCGACACCAGAGAACCCGGATTCGAACAGCAGGCGCAGCAGTTCATCGCGGTTCAAGAACCTGTCGGTGGAAAGGTGACAGGTCGCCAGTCCGAGCCGGGGGGCGAGTCGCTGATACCAGACATGGCCGCCGTTAATCGTCAGGCAGAAGAACCGCCCGCGCGGCTTGAGCACCCGGCGCACATTGGCCAGCACCGCTGGCTTATCGAGCATGTGCTCGAAAGCGCCCACACAGATCGCCAGGTCAATTGACTCGGCGGCGAGCAGTCCGAGCGTCTGGGCGTCGTCGCTGAAAAAGCTGAGCCTTGCCTGCCCAGTTGACTCGCGCTGCCGCACCCGGGCGATTTCGATCATGGCCGGAGACAGATCAACGCCAATGCCCTGGCCGATGTCGGCGGCGAGCGCCTGAAGGTGATGGCCATTGCCGCAACCGACATCAAGGACGACTTCGTGGTTACGCGGGCGGGCGTGGCGTTTGATCAAGCCGACGCGGTACTTGAGCAGGCGGTCAGGGTGGCCGTGCTGCTCGGCATACGCGGGCGCCGCCCGGTCAAAGAAATCTCTGACGTCGGCCGTACTCCGCACTGGTGTGGTGAACAATCTCGTTCGCATACGTCAAACCCAGAGCCGCCCCTCCGATGCCGGTTGCCCTGTCGTTTTAAAGCCGATCATGGATAAAGTCCAGGAGCGGCTTTCTGGTTTCTTTCAGCGAAAACTTCTTCGCCCATGCCGAGCCATCCAGGCGGATGTCGCGGCTCAATGCCTTGTCCAGCAAGTCAAGGATCGGGCCCCGCTTTGCGGTGGTGTTGCCATAAACGTGCGGCATGATGTCGGCTTCGTCAAAGCCCCAGTAATTGCCATTGATTACACAAGTCGTCCCACAGGCCAGGGCCTCGATTAACGCGATACAGAAGCTCTCTTTCGGCGAAGCCATGACGAATAGCCTGGCGCGGTTACAGAGAGAGGCGACTTGTTCAGGAGGTCTCCAGGCGGTCTTGGCCAACGGCGCCTGGGGGTCTATGGTTGACCGAACGCTGACTTGATCGATGTATTGGCCTACGTGCTGGAAATAATCCGCGTCGCCGACGCCGCCCACCAGGTACAAGGGCAGGCCGTATTTTTCGTATATCCGCTCTTTGTAGCCACTGACCAATTCCAGTTGATTCTTATCCGGGTGGATACGGGCAACGGATAAAATAAACTCTTCCTGCCGCCGGTCGGGGGAGAAAATATCCGAGTTATAACAAGCGCCCAAAAGCAGCGTGTCTTTATGCGGGCTGGTGCTGCGGTGCGTCATAATCCCCTTGAACAGGGGGTCGGGCAGATCGTCTCGCGGGTGCGTATCAGTCAGACAGAAGGAAGGGATTTGAGCGACCAGCTGGCGCGTGAACGCATTCCCCTTGAAGCCGACGAACAGGGCAAATTGAAAATCACGGGCCACTAATTCTTCGATGGCGACGCTGCTTGAGATGAGCTGGTCCCGGTGAAATAAGGCGAGCGGCTGCCAGGCTTCCGAGCCGGTCAGCAGAAAATAAACATCGTAATCCGACAACAGGTGGCGTTGATAGTCCAAAATCAGCCTCTCACACCCACTGGTCACAACCGGGTAGGGGCTTGCGGAAGAGGCTAATAGGACTTTCCTTTTCATACTGAGTAATGGTTGCCAAACGCTGCTCTGGTTTCTGGGTACTTGTCATTAGACGAACTACGCTTTGGCTGCTGTCTGCGTAAACGATGGCGACGCGATCACTTCTCGGTCAACCGCACCGTTTCCGGTTCCTCACCGGAGACAGCGCCGCAGAACGGATGATGAGAAACAGAGACGGTCCTTCCTCCAGGATCATATAGGACAATTATCATAGTGAATTGAAGCTTAGAATAAAATGCCGAGGGATACTGCATCTAGCTTCAAGCCTTTAGCCATATCTTTACCTGTTAATGGCTAATCTCTGGGATGTAACAACTTGCCCCACGATACTTCGCGGCCAGTATAGTATAAGTTATTTTTGAAGTCACGGAAAAAACTGCGCGCCATCATCGCCCCGGCAAAGCGCAGCCCGACACCTAGGGCTCGCGCGGCGGTGGGCCGGCGGCGGGCTCGCCGGGGTGGCTTTCGCGCTGCCGGCGTTGACGCTCGACGGCACGCTGGTAATCTTCGCGCGGGTCGCGCCCGGTCGCGTCCCTATACCATGCCGGATGATGCGTCCACGCCCAGGCGCGCGTCACCGCGCCGCGGGTCATCGCCCTGAGCGTCCCCGGCTGCCCGACCGTGCTCAGGTAGATGTGAATCCAGATGCCGCCCAGCATAATTAATGCCGAGAGGTCATGCAGCACATAGCCGATGGCGACCGCAAGGCGTCCGAAGACTTCCGGGAACCACATGAACAGGCCGGTGATCAGCAGGACGCCCGCGCCGATGACGATCTCCCAGAATTGTAGCTTCTGGCCGCCGTTGAAAAAGCCGACGTACTCCGGCTCGACCGCATCAGTGCCCTTGACGTATTCCGGCAGGCGGCCGAGCCACTTGCGGTCAGCCGCCGTCCAACGCATCAGTCGAAGCCAGTTCAAAAACTGAAAGAAGTAGACGATGACCAATCCTAGCCCAAACCACGGGTGCAAGAATCGCGTCATCGGCCCGCCGCCGAACAGCGGCGTTAGCCAGCGGAACATCCAGGGCGAATAGATCGCCAGCCCCGAAAGCAGCGCCAGGAAGAAGAAGATCGCCACCGTCCAGTGCAGGAAGCGCGTGTAGACGGGATGGCGCAACAACTCGCCTTCATGCACCGTCGTGCGCCCGAGACGACCGAAGCCGCGCCGCGCCCGCTCATCGAATTGCTCAACCGAGGTTGTCATAGGTCCTCCTCTCGCACGGGGGCTTCGGGCTGCGGCAGCTTCGGGCCGGTGAAGATGTAGTGGAAGAAAACCGCCAGCAACCCCATCATCGTGATAAACAGGCCGATGGGCTTGACCAGGTATTTCCAGAAGGTGAAGCTCACAGGAATCTGCGGATTGGCTGGCAATCCGCCATACAATTCCGGCTGGGTGATGTCGTGCAGCACGTAGAGCACATGCGTGCCGCCGATAGACTGCGGATCGTAGACGCCGGCATTCGGTCGGGGGAACAGCGGGTCGTCGCGTAACTGCGCGGCGCGCGTTTCGGCCATCGCCTTCATCTCGTCTTTGGTTCCGAAGTGCAGGCAGCCGGTCGGGCAGGCTTTGATGCAGGCCGGCTCAAGCCCTGCGCCGACGCGATCCGAGCAGAGCGTGCACTTGTAGACCTTCTTGGTGACCGTGTTGAAGCGCGGAATGTTGAAGGGGCACCCCGAGACGCAGTACTGGCAGCCGATGCAGTTCTGTTGTTGAAAATCGACGATGCCGTTGGCGTACTGAACAATCGCTCCATCCGCAGGGCAGGCGCGCAAGCAGCCAGGGTCGGCGCAGTGCATGCACTGATCTTTGCGCATCAGCCATTGAAAATTGCCGTCGCCGTCCTGGTGCTCGTTGAACTTGATGAGGTTGTAGTAGTTCCACTCGGTCGTCGGCATCGTCTGGTAAGTGTTATCGAAAACGGTCTCGCGAAATGGGTGATCGTTCCATTCGACGCAGGCGACCTCGCAGGCTTTGCAGCCGATGCAGGTGGTCACATCGATCAGCTTGGCGACCTCCAGCTCGCGCCTGGCGTCACGACCGGGCACGGTGCCGGGATGACCGGAGATGGCTTTGATTTGCAGGGTTCTTTCAATGTCCATCGGGCTTCCTCCCTTTTATGCTTTCTCGATTTTCACGAGGAAGCCTTTGAACTCCGGCGTGTAGGCGTTCGGGTCCATCACCGTCGGCGACAGCAGGTTGGTCGGGTCGAGCGCCGTCTTGCCCTCATCTTCCTTGATGCCGCGATAGCCCCAGTGGATGGGGATGCCGATCTGGTAAGTCTTTTTCCCGTCGATCATCATCGACTTGATGCGCCGCGTCACCAGCGCCTTGGCGACGTAAGAATTGCGCGCGCTGGTGACGCGGACTTTTTCACCACCGCGCAGGCCCATTTCATCGGCAAGCTCGGCGGGAATCTCGACGAAGGGCTCCGGCACCAGCTCGACGCTCATCGGGTTGTTCTTCGTCCAGTAGTGATAGTGCTCGGTCAGCCGGTAAGTGGTGCAGACCACATTGAAGCCCTGGTCGGGCGTGCCATACTTGTCCAGGTCGGTCTTGAACTTCTTGACCACAGGGTTGGTAGATTGCGCCGGGTGCAGCGGGTTGGCAACCGGGCTTTCAATCGGCTCGTAATGTTCGGGGAAAGGCCCTTCGGCAAAAGCCGCCAGCGGCGCGAAGATGCGCCCGACGCCTTCGGGGTTCATGATGAACGGCCCCATGTGCTCGGCAGGCTTCGAGTCCGCCTTGAAGTCGGGCACATCGTTGCCAACCCAGCGCCCCGCCGATTCGTTCCACCAGACCTGCTTGCGCTCCGTGTCCCAGGGCTTGCCCGCCGGGTCGCACGAGGCACGGTTGTACATCACGCGACGATTCGCCGGCCACGACCATGCCCAGTTGGCGTAGACGCCGAGTCCCGACGGGTCGTCGGTGCCGCGCCGTTGCGACTGCGCCCCGGCTTCAGTCCATGAGCCGCTGTAGAGCCAGTTGCCGCACATCGTGGTGCCGTCGTCGCGCAGCCAGGCGAAGCCCGGCAATTGCTGGCCGGCTTTGATCGTGACGCCGGGCTGTTTCTCGTCGGTGAGGTCGGCGAGCGCCCGGCCATTGATCTCTTTGGCGACTTCGGCGAGCGGCGGGTTGGTCGGGTTCGAGTAAGCCCAACTGGCGTTAAGAATCGCGTCAGGAAACTTGCCGCCCTCCTTCTGGTAAAGCTCGCGCACCTTTAAAAAGATTCGCGCCAGAATCTCCTGATCCATCCGTGCCTGCCCCGGAGTCGGCAGCGCGATGTACTTCCATTGCAGCCAGCGCGCCGAGTTGACGAAGGTGCCGTCCTTCTCGGCAAACCCGGCGCCCGGTAGGCGGTAGACCGCCGTCTTGATATTCTTCATCTCGTCGGGAGTGATGCCCGGCGAGCGCCAGAACTCGCTCGTCTCGTCGGCGAAGACTTCGCAGACGACCAGCCAGTCGGCCTTCTTTAAGGCTTCGATATTCTTCTGCGAGTTCGGGCCGATCATCACGCCGTTCATGCCGAAGGCGATGTGGCCTTTGACCTCGCCTGTGTACATGCGATCCCACATCTCGACCCAGGAATAGCGCCGGTCGATCTTCGGCAGATAGTGGAAAGCGAAATCGTTCTCCTTCTTCGCCGCGTCGCCGAACGTCGCTTTGAGGTACGACACCATGAATTTTGGCGTGTTCGACCAGTAATTATACGAATCCCATTCGGTGGGCTTTGAGACGGTCGGCGTCGTGCGCTTGAGATAAGTCGCAAGGTCCGTGTCGGTCGGGTTCGGCATCTTCAGGTAGCCGGGAAAGATGTCGAAGACGCCGCCCATGTCTGTAGCGCCCTGAATGTTCGAGTGGCCGCGCAGCGCATTGACCCCGCCGCCCGCCCGCCCGACGTTGCCGAGCAGCAGTTGCAGCATGGCCGCCGCGCGGATGATCTGCGTGCCGAAGGTGTGCTGCGTCCAGCCGACGGCGTAGATGATCGTCGCCGCCTTCTTCATGTCGCCATCCTTGCGCACAGAGGTGAAGAGGTCGGCGGCTCTGAGGAACTGGTCGCGCGGGATGCCGGTGATGCGCTCGACCATCTCCGGCGTATAGCGCGCGTACTGCTGCTTGAGCAGTTGAAAGACCGAGCGTGGGTGCTGAAGCGACAGATCATAGGCGGTGTTGGGCGGGAGCGGCGGCGGCGGGTTGGGGCCGCCTTGCCCGGATGCGCCCGGCCCGCCCGCGGCCTGATGGCCGCCGCCGAGCGGCCCCTGGCCGCCATTGCTCTTTTCTTTCGACGCGCCACCGGACAGACTTCCGCCGCCTTGCGCCGACCCTTTCTTCTGCTCGGGGCGCGACGCGGATTGCTGTCCCGCCTGATGTTGCTCAGCAGTCGTCCGCGCTGAAGCCTGGCCGCCGCCGGCAGAGGTTGCCGCCGCAGAACCGGCTCCCGCAGCCGATTGTCCGGCAGCAGGCGTCATGTTGCCGCCCTCCTGGTAATTCCACGTCGCCTTGTCGTAAACCTGGGTGTTGGCATCGAAGCCTGAAAAGAGTCCGTCTTCGGACAGCTCGAACCCATCCTTGATGATGAAGGCGGCGTTGGTGTAATGCTTGAGGTAATCCCAGGCGATACGGTTATTGTTGATCGCATAGTTGATCATGCCGCCGAGGAAGGCGATGTCTGAGCCGGCACGAATCTGTAAGAAGAGGTCGGCGACCGCCGCCGTGCGCGTGAAGCGCGGGTCAACGACGATCATCTTGGCGTTGCGGTTGCGCTTGGCTTCGACCGGCCACTTAAAGCCGCAGGGGTGGTTCTCGGCGGGGTTGCCGCCCATGATCAACATCATGTCGGTGTTCTTGATATCGATCCAGCCGTTGGTCATCGCGCCGCGCCCGAAAGTTGGTCCCAAACTTGAGACCGTCGGGCCATGTCAAACACGGGCCTGGGTTTCGAAATAGACCACCCCGAGGCTGCGCATCGCCTTGACGGCGAGGTAATTCAACTCGTTGGTGTCGGTGCAGCCGCCGGCCCAACTGATGCCTTCGCAGCGATTGACGGTGTGCCCTTGCGCGTCCTTTTCGATGAAGGTTTCGTCGCGCGTCTTCTTGACCAGCCGGGCGATCTCGTTGATGGCATCATCCCACGAGATGTCTTGCCAGTCGGTCGCGCCCGGACGCCGCACCTGCGGTTTCATCAAGCGGCGTTCATTGTGAATGTCCTGCTCAAGCGAAGCGCCCTTCGGGCAGAGCGTGCCGCGGTTGATCGGATGATCGGGGTCGCCTTCGACGTGGACGACCTGCGGCGTCGAATTCTTGCCCTTGTCGCTCAGTGTGTGGATGATGACGCCGCAACTGACCGAGCAGTATGGGCAAGTCGAGCGCGTTTCAGAAGTGCGCTCGATCTTCAGCGCTTGCGTCTGCGCGTAGACCGGCGCGAGATTGAAGCCAAAAGCCGACAGCCCGGCGCTGCCGGCGAGCGTGGCTTTAATGAACGTTCTCCTGGAGACTTCCATGATGACCTCCGTTGCTTGGCCGCCGCCTCCACGCGCGGGCGGGTTGCGAGGCGGGCGCTGGCCGACACCTTGCTGTGAGAAAGGCTACAGACTCGTTCCCCGCGGCAATCATAGCCCGACGAGGTTCAATTCAATCTTGGTATAACCATGCTCGCGCGCCCACAGATCGAGCGCGGCGGCGGCAATCTCATCAACCAGCGGCGCGGCGACACCAAGCCGCGTGAGATCGACGCCCTTAATATAATGGCCGCAGGTGTCGCATGATTCGACGCGAAGATGATCGTATTCCGGCGTGTGGAAATAGGCGAGTTGCGCAGGATGCTCTTCGCCACAGTTGGCGCAGACGACGCGCCGGAAAGTCCAGGCCGACAGGCAGGTCGAGCAGAGCAGGTAGCGGCCTCCGCCGTCGCCGCCTGCATCCTGGGGCTTCAGCACAGAAAGTTGCGGTTTGCCTGCGCAGAATGGGCAGCGATTCTCGCCGCCTTCTAAGTTTCGCTCTACCGGCTTGCGGTCAATCTCGGCCAGCCGGCAGGCGTAGGGTTGCAGGAAGGCCTTGGCAAAGAACTGCGTGTCGGAGGGCGCGTGCCAATATCGCAGCAGCAATTCATTCTGGTCTTCCCTGCTCAGCTGCTTAAGACGGCGCGCTTCGTCGGCGAGCTGCGCCGGCCCGCTGGCCGCAACCATCTCTAGCAGTGGGCGTAAGGCCGGACAGAGGTCGTTGATGTCCTGCGCCAGCGATCCCGAAGGGTGCCAGTCGCGACGACCGCAAATGAACCCGTGGACTTGCTGCTGCGCGCCGAGCAGTCTGGCGTAAAAGGTCAACAGCTCTGCCACTTCACAGCTTTGGGTTCGCAGCAGGTCCGCACGCTTAATCAGGGTATCCCAGGCGACTTTATGCTTGATCCCGCCTACCATAACGCACGCCTTCCGGTTTCCCGTTTGGCAATCTAATCACTTAGCGTCCGGTAAGGCTGGCCTCGGTGAGTCATATTGAAAGTGCCCGAGGTGAGCTCGGTAAAATCATTGCAGAACAAGGAACATTGTTATTATGTACACATTGTACTGCGCCGACCTGCGGGGGTCAATGTGGCAAGGCTGTAACAAAGCCGCTTGTGTGCATGCGCCACTCGTGATCCTTTGTGGCTTGGTGGCTCGGTGGCTAAGGCTTAACGCATTTGCAACCCGCACACCTGCCGCGAGAAATATTCCGCATATTTTTGCCGCCGGTTTAGTGAGTTGTTTCGTATAGGTTGATGGCCACACTCCGAAAGTGTTCTAGTGCCCGATGATCGGCCCTTATAAAACTATTCACAGGTGGTGATCGAATGAGAAAGCTGGTTTTTGGTTTTACCCTCTTGGCTCTTATTTGTGTCAGCGGGCACGCGCAGAGCAACGCCCCTAAAGCAGACGTCTTGGCTCAGCATGATTCGATAGAGTCGAAAGTGGACAAACTGTTTGCGACCTGGGATAAGCCCGACAGCCCCGGCGCATCGCTCATTGTCGTCAAGGATGGGGCGGTGCTCTATAAGCACGGCTATGGCGTTGCCAATCTCGAATACGACATTCCGATTACCCCTTCGACCGTCTTTCATGTCGCGTCCGTGTCGAAGGAGTTCACCGCTTTTGCCATCACCCTACTCGCCAGTCAGGGCAAGTTATCGTTTGATGATGACATTCACAAGTACCTGCCCGAACTGCCCGACTACGGCAAGAAGATCACTATCAGCCACCTGATTCACCACACCAGCGGGCTGCGCGACCAGTGGGAGTTGCTGGCTATGGCGGGGTGGCGGCTTGACGACGTGATTACCAAGCAACACATCCTCAAGGTGGTCAGCCACCAAAAGGAACTGAACTTCGCCCCCGGCGACGAGTACCTCTACTCCAACACCGGCTACACGCTGCTGGCGGTGATCGTGGAACGGGTGACCGGGCAGTCCTTCCGCCAGTTCACCCAGGAGAACATCTTTAAGCCGCTCGGCATGGCGAATACTCACTTTCACGACGACCACGAGATGATCGTCAAAAACCGGGCCTATTCGTACGAAACGCAAGAGCGCGGCGGCTACAAGCTGAGCGCCCTGAACTATGCCAACGTCGGCGCGACCAGCCTGTTTACGACCGTCGAAGACCTGGCGAAATGGATTCATAATTTCGATGACGGAAGAGTCGGCGGCAAGCCGCTGATCGAACAGATGTACCAGCAGGGCACGCTCAACAGCGGCAAGCAGATTAGCTACGCCTTCGGACTAGACATCGGGACGTACAGAGGGTTGAAGCGGGTCGAACACAGCGGCGGCGATGCCGGCTACCGCAGCCACGTCCTCTGGTTCCCATCAGAGAAGTTCGGCGTTGCGGTGTTGAGCAACCTGGCCGGCTTCAATCCGGGCCGGCTGGCGCAACAGGTCGCCAACCTCTACCTCGCTGACAAGCTTGCGCCTGAGAAGGCGAAGACTGAAACGGCTGAGGCGGCAGCCGTTAAGCTAGACCCCGCGGTCTACGACAGGTATACCGGCAAGTACCTGCTGCAAGACGGCACGGTGGTGGACATCACTAAAGAGAATGGCCGACTTTTTGCGCAGCCGGCGGGCGGGCCGAAGCTGGATATGACACCGGAATCAGAGAGCAAGTTCCTCTTGAAGGCATTCGGCATCGAACTCGCCTTCGACGCCATAGAACAAGGCAAGGCTGGCAAATTCACCGTGCTGACGGGTGACCAAACCATTCCCGGCAAGCGGTTGGAGATGGAAGCGTTGAAGCCGGCTGAACTGGCGGAATACGCTGGCGATTACTACAGCGATGAGCTTGGCACGACTTATACGATTGCAGTCGAAAGCGGGCAGCTCGTGGCGCAGCACAGGCGGCATGACGACATTAAGCTGACGGCGACGCAGCGCGACAGCTTCCTGGGCGCTCAATGGTTCTTCCAGTCCGTGAAATTCACGCGGGACAAGGACAAACGGGTGATAGGATTCAGACTGAGTGGCAGCCGGGTTAAAAACGTTCGGTTCGACAAGCAGACGTCGATCAAGGGGCTATAGCGAGCAACCCCAAGTACAGCCGAGAGGCGGCGACAGCATCGCCACTATGCGGCGGCGTGAGGCTTAGTGCGAGAGCGCAAGAAGGGCAGAAGCTTTTGCACTGCCGACCCGTGAGTCTTATCGGCAGCACTCATGGACTTAACCAGATGGGTCAATAGAACCTCGTTAACCCTCCGTAAAATAACCACTCGTTCCGCTGTCGGAGAGCTTCGTGGCTTCATTCGGCGTGTTCGTGCCAATATCCTTGCCCCTGTTTAGCAATTACTTTAGAGTTGGGCCGGTAAAGGGGGATAGGTATGCAGAGCGCCTTCAAGAAGCACCTGGGCACGCAAGCCGAGCGCATTAATGCCGTTGATCTGCTGCGCGGCATCGTGATGGTTATCATGATGCTTGATCACACGCGCGACTACTTTCATCGCGAGGCGTTAAACTTCGACCCGTCCGATCTGACGAAAACCAACACCCTACTGTTCTTCACGCGATGGGTCACGCATTTCTGTGCGCCGGTGTTTGTCTTTCTCGCAGGCACCGGCGCGTTCCTGCAAATCGCTCGTGGCAAGAGCAAATCCGAGTTATCGAGGTTTCTCATCACGCGCGGCCTCTGGTTAATTGTGCTGGAACTGACCGTCATCCGCGTCATCGTCTGGTTCAATCTCGATTATCACTTCGCCTTTATGTTGCAAGTGATATGGGTCATCGGCGTTTCGATGATCTTGCTCGCGGGCTTGATTTACCTGCCATTGCGGGTCCTGGCCATCGGGAGTATCGCCATGATCGCGCTGCATAACCTGCTCGATGGTATCAAGGCACAGTCGCCGCCTGACGCAACCGGTGCGATTTGGATGATTCTGCATCAGCAAGGAGTGATTTTTCTATCGCCCGGCGTTTACGGGCTTGTGCTTTATCCGCTGATTCCCTGGGTTGGCGTGTTAGCGGCGGGTTATTGCCTGGGTGCGGTCTATCAATGGGAGGCCGCGCGCCGTCGGCGTTTCTTAATTCGCCTGGGTGGCGGCGCGCTTGCGGGCTTCATCGTGCTGCGCGGCCTCAATGTCTATGGCGATCCGAGCCGTTGGGTGGTGCAAAAAAATGCGCTGTTTACGGCGCTTTCATTTCTGAATGTCACGAAATACCCGCCGTCGTTCTTGTTTTTGCTACTGACGCTGGGGACGGCGCTGTTGGCATTGCCCTGGTTCGAGCAAAGGGGAGATGGATTCATCTCACGCATTCTGATCACCTTCGGCCGCGTGCCGATGTTTTTCTACATTGGCCAATGGCTGGTCGCGCATGGGCTGGCGGTGCTTGTCGGTTATCTCGCCGGGCAGCCGATTGGCTGGCAGTTTGTCGGGCTGATGGATCAGCCGCGACCCAACCCCGGCAATCTGGGCTTTGGATTGTGGGCGGTGTATGTGTTCTGGCTGTTCGGGCTTTTGCTGCTCTACCCGCTTTGCCGCTGGTTTGCCGAGGTCAAGCGTCGTCGTCGCGATTGGTGGTTAAGCTATCTATAGGCTAAGGGCAATCGCGAATGGCTATGGTAGACGGAGCCATTACCTCAAGCGGCGGCTCAACTGTCGGCGCCTCGACTGCTTAGGCAGGGCTTGAGCTACAGAGAGGCAAGTGCCGGCTGTTAAACACCTGTGGCTTCCCTGCCCTTTGTCTGTGGCGGGTCTGTTCAACAGGAATCCAGAACCGCCTCAGGATTTTCGCAGCCTATTTGTGTCCACCGTAACGGGCAAGGCATTCCCATCCTTGCGCAGCTTATAGAGGAGGTCATTCTCTATAGCCTTGCGAGCCGTATTGATGTCGATCTTGAATATTCGCGCCGCATTTTCACCGAGTATCTTCCGCTTGACCTCTTCCGTAAGCGGCGCATACTTATTCTTCTCAATCAATTCTTCGGGAATCTCGAAAGCTTGGAAAGCTTGAATCTGCCAGTGCGGCGGCCCGATCACAGGGGTATCTGTCCCCCAAAGGATGTGGTCCGGCCCCAGGCCATCGAGCAGCGTCCCCATGAGCTTCGCATACCTGGCTGGCTCTGCAAATATCCGGTACGCCAGCCCGCCAAGCTCGGCGTAGATGTTCTTAACCTTCGCTCGTTTAGCTTGTTCGGCCAGTTCGGCGTCAAATGGATACGCGCTGTGAAAGGCGATGAAGTTCAGGTCGGGAAAGTCGGCGGCGGCACGCGCAAGGTCTTCGGTGTGGCAAAACTCTTCAAGGAAGAGGCCGGGAAGCCCTTTATGCACGCAGATATTCTTCACCCCATGTTTGCGCAGCACCTCGTATAACGGATAGGTGTGTTTCTCGTCGTCCATCCTCCAGCCGCGCGTATCCGGGCCGGGCGGGTAAAGTTTAAGGCCGTCGATCTTAATCGTCTCGCACTGATAGCTGAGCGACTCGACCGCTGATTGACCATCGGGCGGGTCTACGGTGCCGAGCACGCGGATACGGGCCGGCGCCATCGAGCGAATCATTGCCGCTTCGCGCGGCGGGAAGAGGTCTACGCCGTCAAAGGCCGCGCGCATCCCGAAGCTATTGAGAAAGGCGATGTCCGTCTCGCTCTTTAAGAAGAGATCATCGATGAACATGATCCGCCCCATGTCAGCAATGGGGACAGGTTGGCCGATGATGCTCGCTCTTGCCCCGGCCAGCGCCTTAAGAAAGGCTTCGCCCCTGGGCGCGATTTTAGGCAAGCCGCCTTCCCGCCACCAGACATGGGTTTGCGCGTCTATCAAGATGGGCGGATGCAGGTGAGGATCGCGGTCAGAAAGGCGCTCCAGGCTGGTTGAATTGAAGAAGCGGGACGGCGATAGCGGCAGGGCGCTGGCGCGGCGTTGTAAAAAGGTGAAGGCCGTTGCGCCCGCCGTAAGGCGAAGCAACTTCCGTCTCGAAAGTCGCGCAGATTGTCGGGAATCGAAGGTGTCGGGTTGATCCTGGTCTGCCATTGCCGCCTCCTCACAGGTTTCTCAGTCAATGCCTTCTCAAAATAAGTAGATCGTCTTGAGCATAATTGGCTTAAAGCTTCGCACCATCAGAGCCGCCCCGCAGCATATGGCCAATCATCCAATATTGCAAGGTCGCGCCGCATCTCCCCAGGGTCTATTCATTCTCCGGGCTTAAACCGCCAAGACGCCAAGGACGCCAAGAGAACGCCGAGCTTTTCTTGGCGGTCTTGGCGTCTTGGCGGTTCATCCCTAATGGTTATTCGAGAATGAATAGGCCCTGCGCATCTCCCGACCGTCAAATCGTTAGTCGAAGTGTCGGTCAACGGCACGCATTTGGTATTCTCTACAGGTCATACTGCGCGGCGGAGGTCTAGCTCGCGCATAAATCAACCGGAGGGCAGCGTGACCAGGGAAGAAGAACGATTTACGTTTGTGAAGTATTTGTGGAAGGACGATGAGGCCGCACACCTGACGGGTGTAGACCGGTTGGTTTATCGCTCAAACAGGCTCGGTGAAGACCTGAGGCTCACGAACACCGGCGGCGGCAACACTTCGTCCAAGTTGGTTGAAAGGGACCCGCTCAGCGGCGCGAGCGTGGAGGTATTGTGGGTCAAAGGGTCGGGCGGCGATTTGCGAACCGTCAAACGCGATGGCTTCGCTTCGTTTTATCTCGACAAGATTCGCGCGATGAAGCCGATCTACCTCAACCACCCTGGGCGCGGCCCAAAGACGGAGATCGAGGACGCGATGTATCCGATGTATAGCCATTGCGTCTTTAACCTGAACCCGCGCGCCGGCTCGATTGACACGCCGCTGCACACGCTCGTCCCTTACAAGCATGTGGATCACCTGCACCCGAACGCCGTCATCGCCATCGCGGCCTCAGTCAATCAGGAGAGGCTCTGCAAAGAGGTTTATGGCGACGAGGTGATTTACATTCCCTGGCAGCGCCCCGGCTTTGACATCGGCTTGAAGATCGAGCAGTTGATCGCCGATAACCCGCGGGCCAAAGGCATCCTGCTCGGTCATCATGGCATGAGCTCCTGGAGCGACGACGACAAGACTTGCTATGAAACGGCGCTGGAAATCATTGACCGCGCGGCGCGCCACATCGAAGCGCATGATCGAGGCGATGCGACGTTTGGCGGGCAGAAGGTCCAGCCGCTAGCGGAGGCCGAACGAACGCGCGTCATTAGCGAGATCATTCCCTTCCTTCGCGGCCAACTCTCTACGGACAAGCGAATGGTCGGCACCGTGCAGGACGATGAGAAGATGCTGCGCTTTGTCAACAGCACAGACGCCGCGCGACTGGCCGAGCTTGGCACCTCGTGTCCCGATCACTTCTTACGCACCAAGATCAAGCCGTTATTCGTCGCCTGGGACCCGGAGGGCGGCGATGTCGAAAAACTGAAAGCGGCGCTCGAAGAAGGGCTGGTTCAATACCGTAAGGACTACGAGGCTTATTACAATCGCTGC
Source organism: Blastocatellia bacterium (assembly GCA_035275065.1). Lineage (NCBI taxonomy): Bacteria > Pseudomonadati > Acidobacteriota > Blastocatellia > Blastocatellia bacterium. The sequence continues at coordinate 38,601 of DATENM010000004.1, read as the reverse complement.
AAGCGCCCTGATTCGCCGCCGATGCGCGACCCCAACCCGACCGTCGTCTTGATTCCGGGCCTTGGCATGATCGCCTGGGGCAAGAATAAGAGTGAGTCGCGCGTCACCGCAGAGTTTTATAACTGCGCCATCGAAGTGATGCGCGGCGCAGAGGCCATAGACCAGTACGAGGCGATGGATCAGCAGGAAGCCTTCGACATCGAATACTGGTTGCTGGAAGATGCCAAGCTGCGGCGGCAGCCTCCTGAAAAAGAGCTTGCCCGGCAGATCGTCGTTATCATCGGCGCGGGTTCAGGCATCGGCAAGGCGGCGGCACATCGTGTGGTGAAGGAGGGCGCGCACGTCGTCTGCGTTGACCGCGACGAGGCGGCGGCTGTGGGAACGGCGCGAGAGATCATCGCCCAGTATGGCGAAGGTATCGGCGTCGCCGGCACAGGGATCAGCAACTGTGGCCCTGCCATCGGGCTAGCGTGTGACATCACGGATCGTGAGAGCGTCGTGCGAATGTTCCGTGACGTCATGCTTGCCTATGGCGGTGTGGATGCCGTCGTCGTCACCGCAGGTATCTTTGTCGCGCCAGACAAGTCGGGTCATATTGATGACAGCAAGTGGGCGCTGACGTTTGCCATCAACGTCACAGGCGCTTACATCGTGACCGACGAAGCCCATGAGCTTTTCAAGAAACAGGGGCTGACCGGTAATATCGTGCTCACCACGAGCGCCAACGCGGTCGTGGCGAAGAAAGGCAGCCTCGCCTATGACACCAGCAAGGCAGCGGCCAACCATCTGGTGCGCGAACTGGCTATCGAGATGGCGCCGCTGGTTCGCGTCAACGCCGTCGCGCCGGCCACTGTGGTCAAAGGCAGCACGATGTTCCCGCGCGACCGCGTGATGGCTTCGCTTGCCAAATACAATATCGCTTTCAGCGAAGATGAAACGAGCGAAGCATTGCGCGACAAGCTGGCCGCTTTCTATGCCAAACGCTCGCTGACGCAGACGCCCATTGAGCCCGAAGATCAAGCCGAAGCGATTTTCCTCTTGCTAACTGAACGGCTCGCCAAGACCACAGGGCACGTCATTCCGGTTGATGGCGGGCTACAGGATGGCTTCTTGAGATAGCGGCCTTGAAAGAAAGAGTCGGCAATCGCCATGAACGATTCGCTCTACATCGCGGTTGATCTGGGCGCGGGCAGTGGGCGCGTCTTCCTCGCAGGGGTCGCGCCGGGCGAGCTTCTGCTCGAAGAGATTCGCCGGTTTGAATATCCGGCAAGACGCTCTGCCGACCACCTCCGCTGGAATCTCAGTTACATCGTTGACGAGATCAAAGCCGGCTTGTGCGAAGCCGGCGCGCGGGCGCGCGAAATCGGGCGGCCTATTCAAAGCGTCGGAGTTGATAGCTGGGGTGTTGATTATGGCCTTGTGGATAGTGACGGTGGCCTCCTCGAAGAACCTGTCTGTTACCGTGACGAACGAACTCAGGATGTGATGGAGCAGGTTTTCGCGCGCATTCCGCGCCATCTGATATTCGAGCGCACAGGCATCCAATTCCTCGTTTTCAACACCCTCTTCCAACTCTATGCACACGCGCAAACGGGTATCCCAAATGCAGCGGCACGGTTGCTGCTGATTCCCGACCTGATCAATCTGAAGCTTACGGGCAGGGCCGTCACCGAGTACACCAACGCAACCACGACCCAGATGATCAATGCACAGACACGAACCTGGGACGCAGAGATCATGGAGAGTCTCGGCTTGCCAGCCGCTTTGTTTGCAGAGATCGTCCCTGCCGGCACGGTTCTTGGCCCTCTCAAACCGGCGCTCGCTGACGAGCTCAGTCTTCATGGCGCGCAGATCGTAGCAACGGCAACCCATGATACCGCGAGCGCAGTCGCGGGCGCGCCGCTTGAAGACGGCAGCGCTTATATCTCCTCCGGCACCTGGTCTCTGGTTGGCGTCGAGCGTGACAGCCCGCTCATCACCCCGGAAGTCGCCCGTCACAACTTCACAAACGAAGGCGGCGCGTTCCGGCGGTTCCGCTTCTTGAAAAATGTGATGGGCTTATGGATTCTGGAAGCCTGCCGAAAGGAATGGAAGGAGCGCGGCCTGGAAGTTGACTATGACCGTCTCTTGCGGCAGGTCGAAGAGATTGAAGGAAGTCAGGGATTGATCTTCGCCGACGACCCGCGCTTCTTCAACCCGCCGAGCATGCTCGCGGCGATATCAGAGCAGATGAACGAGGGCGGACAGCGCCCGCCGGCTGCTCCCCCGGCTGTCGCTAAAGTGATACTCGACTCGCTGGCTTTCCGCTATGCGTCAATCGTCCGCATTATCGAGCAGCTAACGCACACGCGGATCAAGCGAGTGCATATCGTCGGCGGGGGCAGCCGAAATGACTATCTCAACCAGATGACGGCGGGCGCCACCGGCTTGCCGACCCTGGCCGGCCCGGTAGAGGCAACGGTCATAGGCAACGTATTGGTCCAGGCAATCGCGGCAAACCGTTTCGCGTCGTTGGCGGAAGCCCGGCGGCACGTCGCCGAAAACGTGCGACTGAAAGAATTCACCCCGCGACGCTTGCCGGCCTTGGAAGAGGCCGCCGCCCGCTATACGGAAATCGAGGCGCGATACGTGAATTGACTCGAATCATATTATGGATAATGCAAGCCACGGCATGACTGACAGCCTTCTGCTCTGCGCCAGCGATCTGACCAAGTCCTACGCCGGGGTGCAGGCGCTCAAGCGCGCGTCGTTCGAATTGCGCGCCGGCGAAGTCCATGCCTTGATCGGTGAAAACGGCGCGGGCAAATCGACGCTCATCAAGATCATTACCGGCGCCATCGAGCCTGACGGCGGCGAGACGACGCTCAACGGAGAGATCATCACGCGCCTCTCTCCGCGCGCCGCCCGATCACTCGGCATCGTCGCCATCTATCAGCAACCGACGCTTTTTCCCGAGCTCACCGTCGCCGAGAATATCGCTCTCGGCCAGGAGCAGGCGGGACGGTGGGGGCGTGTTGACTGGAAGAAGCGTCGCCGCCGCGCCGCAGAACTGCTCGCGCGCGTGGGGGCCAATATTGATACTGAGATTGCGGCAAGCGACTTGACCATGCCGCAACAACAGTTAGTCGAAATCGCCCGCGCTCTGGGCGCCGAGGCCAGAGTCTTAATCCTCGACGAGCCAACCGCCTCGCTCTCCGAGGCCGACACGCAGAACCTGTTTCGCGTCATTCGAGAACTGCGCGCACAGGGCGTCGGCATGATATACATCTCGCATCGGCTGGATGAATTGCCGCAAATCGCCGACCGCGTGACGGTGCTACGTGATGGCCGCACCATCGCCACGCATCTGATGTCGGAAGTGAATCGCCATCAGTTGATTCAGTTGATGGTCGGGCGCGAGCTGTCAGCGGTCTTCCCAAAGAAGACGGTGACGGCAGGCGATGTCGTCCTTGAGCTTCGCGATCTTGGCTGCACAGAAACGGGGATAAAGCAGGCGAGCCTGTCGTTGCGTGCCGGCGAAATTGTCGGGCTGGCCGGCCTGGTTGGCGCGGGGCGAACCGAGCTGGCGCGCACGATCTTTGGATTGACGCCGGCAGATCAAGGAACCATCTTGCTGCGCGGCGAGGCGGTTAAAATCAACAGCCCGCGTCAGGCGATCAATAGCGGGATCGCTTACCTGCCCGAAGACCGGCGGCGGCACGGCGTCATACTAGAGATGCCCATCAGTGCCAACCTGACACTTGCCTCACTCGATCAGCTCGCTCGTTTCGGCGCGATGGATTTCCGGCGCGAGAAAGCAATCGCCGCCGATTACACGCGGCGGCTCGCCATTAAGACGCCGGCGATCTTCGCTCCTGTCTCGACGCTGTCAGGCGGCAATCAGCAGAAGGTCGCCTTGAGCCGCTGGTTAATCACTCGCCCATCTGTGCTCATTCTCGACGAGCCGACGCAGGGAGTAGATGTCGGCGCCAAGTCAGAGATTCATGGCCTGATGAGCGAGCTGGCCGCAGAGGGTGTAGCCATCTTAATGATCTCTTCCGAGTTGCCGGAGATTCTTGGCATGAGCGACCGCATCGGGGTGATGCGCGGGGGAATGATTGTCGGCATATTGGATCGCAGCGAGGCGAGCCAGCAAGAGATTCTCGGGCTGGCGCTTGGGCACGAACGCGCCGGCAGGCAGGATTCTTGAGGATGAAGCTGAGGCGTTACAAACGAGAACTGGCCGCGGCGATGGCGTATGCGCTGTTGCTCGCGGTGGTCGCCGTGCTGGCGCCGGCGTTCTTCAGTGTTGCCAACCTGCGCGACCTGGCGATCAATAATGCGCCGGTGCTAATCATTGCCACAGGGATGACGGTGGTTATCCTGGTCGGCGAGATTGACATCTCTGTCGGCTCGCAGTTTGCCGTCGCCAGCGTGGCTGTTGGCCTTCTGGCGAAGACCGGCATGCCAATCGGCCTTGTACTGTCGTGTGTTCTCCTGCTCGGCGCGGCAATGGGTGCAGTGAATGGCTTTCTCGTCGGCCGTCTCGGCCTGCCTTCAATTATCGTCACACTGGCCATGCTGGTCGCGTGGCGCGACGCTTTGCGGTGGGTTACAGAGGGCGCCTGGGTGCAAGACCTTCCCGCCAACTTTCAATGGTTCGGGATGGGGCAGACCTGGGGGCAATGGCTGATCCTTCTGATAGCGATGGCGGTGCTGGCTGGTCTTAGCTGGATACTGCGAAACCTGAGCGCGGGCCGCGCCGTTTACGCCGTCGGCTCGGATGCCGAAGCGGCGCGGCTCGCCGGCATTGAGCCGCGGCGGATCGTCTTCGGCGTCTTTGTATTGATGGGGGCTCTTGGCGGGCTCGCGGCCTTACTCAATGCCGTGCGCTTTACGAGCGTGCCGAGCAACACCGGCCTGGGGTTGGAACTGAAAGCCGTCGCGGCGGTCGTCGTCGGGGGGACGCTGATTACCGGCGGGCGCGGGCGGCTGCTTGGCACGTTGATCGGCGCGGCGCTGCTCGGGACTATCGGCCCGGCGTTGACTTTTGTAGGCATCAATCCATTTTGGGAGAAAGCCATTCAGGGAGCGATTATCCTGGCGGCGCTGATTTCAGATGTTGCGCTGGGACGTTTGGAACATCATGGAAGAATCAATCCCATCCGCCCCAACGTCAGTTAAGCTCGAAGCGCCCTGGCGCGAGCGGTTGTTCCCGAATAATGAATGGATGCTGCTCGTCGTGCTGGTAATCGAGTGCGCCATTTTCAGCCTGACCGGCAGTCATTTCTTCAGCGCGGCGAATGCATTCGAAGTCGCGCGGCTCGGCGTCGAGGTCGGGCTACTGGCACTGGCGCTGACGCCGATCATCATCAGCGGCGGGATTGATCTTTCCGTCGGCTCGATGATGGGATTAGCGGCGGTCGTGATGGGCGGCCTCTGGCGCGACGCGCATCTGCCGCTGCCGCTGGCTATCGCTCTCACATTACTCGTCGGCACGCTCGGCGGAGGGTTGAATGCGCTGATCATCACACGGTTGAGCTTTCCGCCGCTGATCGTCACGCTCGGAACCTTCTCCTTGTTTCGCGGGATCGCTGAAGGGCTGACGCGCGGCGTCGAAAACTATTCAGGCTTTCCGTCGCCGTTCCTTTTTCTGGGACAGGGATATGTCGGCGGCGTGGTACCGACGCAGCTATTCATCCTGCTTGCGGCCATCGTCGGCTATGCCTGGTGGCTGCATCGCACGGGGTTCGGGCGCACGCTTTACGCCATCGGTTATTCAGCCGAAGGCGCGCGCTACGCAGGCATTCCTGTCCGCGGGCGACTGGCCATCGTCTATACGCTGTCGGGGCTGTTATCGAGCCTCGCCGCCATCATCTATGTGGCGCATCTCGGACAAGCGAAGTCGGACGCCGGCACCGGCTATGAACTGATGGCGATAACCGCCGTGGTGCTTGGCGGCGCATCAATCTTTGGTGGGCGCGGCACAGTGATGGGAACTGTGCTTGGGCTGTTGGCCATCATCATGCTGCAAAACGGGCTGCGGTTGAGTGCGCAGCCCGCCGAGCTGACCGGGATACTGACGGGCGGGCTACTGGTCGCGACGATTCTGGTTGATCGTTTGTCGAAACGCGCCAAGCGGTTACCGCGCGCTCACATTCTTGCAAAGGAGGACGAGGTGAAGAATTCGCAAGTCGCTATTCTGAGTGCAGTCATCCTTGCCGCCGCCTTGATTGTCGCGGGCAGCAATTGGTGGCTTGCCGGCTCGCTGCGGCAAGAGATGAAGCGCCTGTCGGGCGACGCCCAAACAGCGCCAGGCCCGACCGCCAACGGCCATAAGGTTGTCATTGCGATGATGCCCAAAGCCAAAGGCGATCCCTATTTCATTAGCTGTAAGAAGGGCGCTGAAGAGGCCGCTCAGGAAATAGGCGCCGAGTTGCTGTGGGATGGCCCGACCGACCTCGACCCGGCGAAGCAGAACGAAGTGATTGAAGCCTGGATTACCCGCGGCGTCGACGTGATCGCGGTGAGCGTTGAGAATGAAGTGGCGATCTCAACGGTGCTCAAGAAGGCTCGTGAGCGCGGCATCAAAGTGATTACCTGGGATGCCGATGCTCAAAAGGAAGCGCGCGACTTCTTCATCAATCAGGCGACGCCGCAGGGCATCGGGGTTACGCTAACGGATGAGGCCGCAAGAATACTCGGCGGCAAGGGCGATTTTGCCATCATCACGGCGTCCCTGAGCGCGGCGAATCAAAATGAGTGGATCAAGCACATCAAAGCGCGGCTGGCGGAGAAGTACCCAGACATCAGGCTTGTCGCGATTCAACCGAGCGAAGGCGACCGCGACCGCGCCTTTGCCGAAACCCAGACGGTGCTGAAGGTCTATCCAAACGTCAAGCTGATCATGGCGATTGCCGCGCCGGCTGTCCCAGGGGCGGCGGAAGCGGTAAAGCAAGCGGGCCGAGCAGATGTAAAGGTCACAGGGCTGTCGCTGCCGAATATGTGCAAGCCCTATGTCCATGACGGGGTGATCGAGAGTTTTGTGTTGTGGAACACGGTTGATCTCGGCTATCTGACCGTCTATGCAGCGCGAGCGTTGAGCGCAGGCGAGCTGAAACGCGGTAGCCGCGAGATTGAGGCGGGGCGGCTGGGCAGGATTGGCGTGCAGGATGATCAGGTTATGCTGGGCGCGCCCTTTGTCTTTAACAAACAGAATGTTGACCGGTTCGACTTTTGATCCCTTCTGTCTTCAATGGGACGATGAGAACAGTGCTTTGCGGCCTCCGCTTCGACGGTTGGCTATACCGCCGCTGGCTTGCGCCACACGATGGTATATCGCCATAGCAGATGATATTTCACATCGCCTTCTTGCAAATGTCGATCTCGCATTGCCTTCACTTCCCGCTTTGTCAAGTATCGCTCATTCTTGCCATGCTCGGCCCACGCTTTCCTTACCTCCGGTTCTGCCCATGGCCGCCCTGTTCGAAACCATCTGACAGCGACATTTATCGGCAACCTCACCACGTCGGCCAGCCTGTCGAGCAAGCCGGCTGGTCTTAGCAGATCATGAAGGATGAACACCCCGCCAGGGGTGAGCCAGCGCTTGACCTTTTCGAGAGCTTCTTCAGTCGCCATGTGGTGTAGAGTCGCAATCAAGACAATGCAATCGAATTGGCCAGGGGCCAGGTCCATCTCTAAGACATTCCCGACCGTAAAATCTATGTTGGGATAAAGGGTTGAGCGTTCACCAGCAACGCGTATCATTTCGCTGGATAGGTCTATTGCGGTAACCTGGCCAGCCCGCTTCGCGAGTTGCCGCGTGAAGGTGGCCGTGCCGCACCCGACTTCGAGTGCGCGATGACATGGGGCCGGTACAAAGTTGAGCAGGTAGCCATCGTATATTCCGCCAATGTCACTTTCGCGCTCCGACAGAACGGCAATGTGATCAAAGTCCTGCTGTAGCTTCTGCATAGGTTTCAGCCGATGCCAAGGTGCGATAATGAATAGGCAACGAATCCTGTTGTCGAAAGTAACAAGACCCGACTCACCGCTTCTGACTCCGCAATATTCACCCCTGTCAATTCTGCCAGTTCAAATGCTCTGAAGGTGGCATTAGGATTATGGCATGTAGGTAACAATGAATGAAGGCGGATTTCCAGGTGATCTCTCCACGCCCCTGCAAATCGCCCTTCAACGCCAGCCGTAATTAAATCGAATTTGGCGGAACAATCTCAGCCAAGGTGAGAGGGTTGTTGCTCTAAGAAAGGATAGATACCATGTCGAACAAGCTACGAATCGCGATTATCGCCGCATGCTGCTTCACCGCTTTCGGCGTTGCGAGCGCGCAGCCCGCACAGGCGCAGATACCAGATCAAATCCCAATGCCTAAGGCGCAAATTCCGGCTCAAGTACCGAAGGTGCAGATGCCAAAGGCGCAGATACCCGCTCAACTACCACAGGCTACAGAGACGCAGAATCCAAGCCCGGAACTGATCGACAACCTCACCAAGGAGCTTTCAATCACGCCGGCGCAGGCCACCGGCGGGTCGGGGGCGCTCTTCGGCTTAGCCAAAAGCCGATTGAAACCCGAAGAGTTCGCCAAGGTGTCTGATGCCGTGCCGGGTATGGATGGCCTCTTAAAGGCCGCGCCTAAGCCGGCAAGCGCAGGCGGGCTCGGCGCAATGAGCAACGCGATGTCAGGTCAGGCAGGCGCGCTCGGTGCGATGAGCGGCGTGCTGCCCGGTAAAGCTGGCGCGCTCGGCGCAATAAAAGAGGTGCTGCCAGGAAAGACAGGCGGGGCTGATGCCGTGGGCAGCGTGCTGCCCGGTAAGCCGGGAGGTCTGGCTTCGCTCGATGACTCCTTTAAGTCGCTGGGGCTTTCGCCTGATATGGCGGGCAAGTTTGTCCCCATCATGACGAAGTTTGTCGAAGCCAAAGGCGGGGCAAGCGTCGGCAGCCTGCTTTCAGGCGCGCTGAAATAGCTCGCCGGTGTCGCGTTCAGACCGCATTGTGTTGCGGATAGATGGCGCAGTGACTCGCGCCATCTGTCCGCTCAGACATGCCTTTGCGGCTCGGAAATCAACATCCATCACAGAATGCCCCTCGGACGATATAAAGTGTGATGGCTACTCCCGCGGCAATTGCTACCCCGATGATTACCTTCGTTCTCGTTGATAGATTGTTCCCCTTCACCTCAGCGAACTTCTCCTCTTCCTTATCCCCGGGTATCGGAGTCGATGCGCTCCTGCCAGATCAAATCCGGAACAAAACAGTAACAGTTATAGTCTTTCTGTAATGTCGCCGTATGGTCATCTATAGCTCCTTGGCCTCCCTCACATAGCTCAATTAGCACATCATAGAGGCGGTGTTTTACCGCATAGGCATGGGTTAGGTAGGTCATCTTTGCCCTCGCCACGTTCTCAGAAATCTGAATGGGTTCTTCAAAATGTCTGCCCCCGAAAAACAGAATATCCCAATCTGCGGGCACCTGCTTCATGTGGGACGCAAATTTCTTATTAAACTCAGGATCAAATATGCAATCGTCCTCAAAGATTAGAATGATAGGGACTTCATTTTCTCGGGCCAGCCTGAGTATCGCCAGATGGCTTTGCAGGCAACCGTAGTGACCGGAGGAATAAGGCCAGGTCGCGGGAGTTTGGACGCCCAGGCCATCTATACCTGCGAACCTGATGACCGATAATATCCCATGCTGAGCAAACCTTTCCTCCATTCTTCTCCAGCGTTCAGGCCGCCTATCTAAGTTGATACAGACCTTGTGGGGGAAGAGACTATTTAGGTTATCGGCTTGGTTCTTACTTTCCATAAAAGAGCTCTGAAATTGGAGTCTATGTATCTGTCGTATCGAGGGCAACTGCCCGCGCTCCGGTGCGTGTCCTTGTTCGTCGCCGCTTACACCTCTCCCGCCAACCATTCCGCTGCCGGCTTTCCACGCCATACCCATACGAAGTACTCCGTCAGCGGCGGCTCGCACCCCAACTCTCGCAGCCGGGTGCTGATCTGGCCTCGGTGGTAGGTGCTGTGGCTGACCACCTGCAACACGGTATCCCCTATTGTCGGAACCGCCGCCCCAGAGCCGAGTCGCGCCTCAGCCTTGCTCAACAAGCTCACTGGCACCTGGCCGTCAAGCCCCTCTTCGTTGAACTTCCCGATCTCAGAGGCCATTCCCTCATAAAAGCTTTGCGCCCAACGAGCCAGCGAGGCCATATCGAGATCATTAGCTGCCGGTATCTCGGCAGGCTTGCCGCTCCAGACCTGAAAGAATCCATGCTGCGTGGCATGCACATGGTAGAGTCGGTCAAGTAAGGCCGCATCGGCGGCGGCGGCAGGCGAGGAAAGCACCGTCCTCCAAATCAGCGCGTCTGCCCACTGCATGTGCCTGAGCAGGTCGTCAATGGTATTGGCTAGGGTCATTGGCTCTATTCCTTTCAGATTTCACACGTTGATGTGATCTATGCAATTGCAGTCGCCTGACGCTCGCGTTCAGCGGTCGCGCGAGCGGCACTTCGATATGCATGAGGACTCCGCTTCACGGCCTCCGCTGCAACGCCTTGTTATGCCGCTTGCTCCCACCCCCCGCCGAAAAACTCCAATGCTGTCTCGACAAATCTCTGTCCCATCTCGCCGAAGATTGGCCCGTGCCCCCCGTTCGGTATAATCCATAGGTATGCGCTGGGGATCGCTTCGTACATCTCCACTGCCAGCTTCACCGGGTATAATCGGTCTCTGTCTCCATGCACGATCAGCGTCCGCGCCTTGATCGTCGATAGCAGCGGCGGCGTGAAGTTCATATCCCTATAGCTCTCCTTGAACTGATCTGCCAAGCTCCATAACCACTTGATTTGCTGATCACCCTGCTTATGCCACTCGCGCATCTGTCGCCACTCCGCCTCACTATGGCTGGCAGCTGTAAACTGCCCCATCACTTCGCGGGCTTGCTGCGGAAAGTAGGGCGCCCCACTCACCAGCACCATCGCCTCGACCCGCCCCGGCTGTTGTGTCGCCATGTGCAAAAGCGTCTTGGCTCCCATGCTTAGGCCAATGGCTTTGAATTTTGTGATCCCCAAATGGTCGAGCAAGGCGAACACATCGAGTGCCGACTGCCGAAAAGTGAACTCACCTATGGGGTTGGTTGACCGGCCATGGCCGCGCAAGTCGGGCAAGATCAATTGATAGGTAGCCGGTACGGTTGTGAAGATCAGTTGCCAGTTCGCGCCGACGCCACCGCCGCCATGCAGCAGGACAAGAGGCTGTCCGTCGCCACGAGTTTCAAAGTACATCTCAATGCCGTTGATGGATACAGTTTGCCCTGACGCAGATGTTTCTTTCATTTTGCTCTCCCACTATAAACGGCCACCCTTCAGCGGCATAACGCCCGACATTACCGGGCCGCCGAACGGCATTGAGAGGGCGCTTGAGAGCTGCGCTGCGCCGACTCCAGTGCAACGCCTTGTTCGGCGCGGCTCCGCAATCTGCGCCAATGCCTACACCCCCTCGTACAACTCCCTGGCCGGTGCCGGAGGCACTTCTTCCGCTCGCACCTTTTTCACAAGCACACGCCGCACCAGTTCCCTCTCCGGCAGCAGCACCAGTGTCCCTTCCATACGCCCTCCTGTCACCGTGAATTGCCACAGCCCGTGCGTCTGCCCCCTGGTGAACTCGCAAGTCAATTCCCCTTTCGCCTCGTCGTTCTGGAATTCTAACTTGCCCATCGGCACCCGTCGGCCCTCAATGATCTTGTCCGCCAGCAGGACTACGACGCCCGCCTTACCGGTGACCGCCTCAAAGCGGTATACGACGACCTCGTTCTTACAAGCGGGGTGGTTACCGACACAGAGGGACTCGCCTTTCCAAGTGCCTAATGCGGCGGGCGGGGCGAGGGGCGAAGCGGTGGCCGGGGGTGAGTGGTGGAGGCTCAAAATCCAACCCCATGCAAGGAGCAGCGTCAGAATGAATACGGGCTTCAGTTGGTTACGAATCATGTCCCCTCCTGTAATCCTGGGTATCACGTCATGCGCCGAACGCAAACACATCAACGGACGCGGGCAACGGCACCGGTGAACGTTTAAGAACCGCGCTGCCCGCGCCCCGGTGCATGTCATTGTCAGGCGGCCTTCACTCTGGCAGCCTGAAACGTGGTCGGTATTGTCCCTCCGCCAACTCGACAACCTCCCTGACCAGCTGACCGACCCTGCCTACGGCAGCATTGAGTTCCGCCGCCGTATTGCCCAGATGAGCCAGTATCTGCTCGACGCGTACCCTGAATTCCAGTGGCGCACGGTCGAACTCCGCTGCCTCCGCTAGCACCGTCTTGTCGTTGACCGGATATTTATAGTTCAAGGCGAACAGCACCAACACCAGTTGGTTGATCGCGCGAGTCAGGCAAGCACATGTCCCATAGGCGTCTGCACGAGCGGCGAACTTGGAGGCGAACGCCGCAAGGCCGAATTCAGCCGCCCAGAGGTAGTCCTGTACCACGGCCCGGCGCAGCGCCTCAGGATATTTCTCCACCCGCCGTTTCAACAGTTCGACCCAGCCCTCTTGGTCGTAGAGCGGGATACTCACCGCCATCTCGCCAAGGTACGTTGGCCCAAAGAAGCCGAAGGGCGGCTGCTGTGCATAATCCAGTTCGTAGCGGCCAGCCTCCGCTTCGGCGATGACCCGTTGCAAATGTTCGAGGCTGCGATAGATGAAATCAACCCGCTGGCCGCCGACGGTCAGCCACGCCCCGCCATTGACCCACGGGCCCCATTCGTAAAAGCTCGTGACAACTGGCCCCGGGGTGTCGTTGATCTCCTCGGCCAGGTCACGGACGGTGTTGACGAAGAAAGGGTCCGCATCTGAATAGAAGATTCCAAGGTCGATGTCTGAGGTAGCATGAGCGCGCCCACGCGCATACGAGCCTGCAAGCACAACCGCCCTGATTCCGGGGATCGCTGCAAGACGATTAGCGAGCGAAGTCACCAATTCGCGCTGCTGTGGTGAGAGTTGTTCCACTTGTAAATCTCCGGCATGCCTGCCGCACTCCCGACCCGCGGATCGGGACGCCTAACGCCCGCGTTCAGCTACGGTCACGGATAATATTGCCGCCGAAATAAATCATGCAGAGAGGAGAAAACACATTTATGATGGTTTCAACCAAAGGCTTTTTATACACGTACAGAACACACAAAGCAATCATTAGCAGGGCTGGGAGGAAAAGCTTTATTTTATTTATCGTGAATCTCCGTTCTCGGCTCACTCTAGGCTTGAAGAGGCATGTGCTCCCTTCCAGATCACGGCCGCGTCATAGCCATAGATCGTCCGAACGACGTCGGGGTTCCAGCCCTCGAGGCCACGCATTGCCAGTGGCCGCAGGGTGCGAAGGTCAATCACTTCATGACCCGTGGCATTGGCGTCTGAAAGCACCCGCGTGAGACGTTGGTCGCCGGTTCGGAATTCGTCGAACTCATCGCTCGAAACGGAGACGAAGCTCCGCCCTGGCCCGGGGACAGCCTGACGAGAACCCGGACCTGGGAGGACGAGGATGTGGAAAGCGCGACCCCCGCTGAGGGCCGCCACTTCGTCCGCCATTGCGCCGAGATCGAAGACATTGAAATAATTGGCGCCTCGGATCATGTGGTTGTAGCCAAATTTCAGCATGACCTTTGCGGGCACTTTGCGCCCCTGCTCTTCCCTTAGCCGCGCGGCCATGTTATCCCGGTTCCATTGCGTGCGGCGCTGCGAGTAAGTCCAGTTGCTGGTCCGTGCCGCGACGTTGATGGCAAGTGATTCCTCAAGCGTGCGCAGGATTGTGTCACTCTCAGGGTCTGGATTGGGCCAAGCGGCCCGGACCGCCGACACCACTGCGGGGTCCTGCGACATCGTGAAAATGTTTCCCCGCGCCCAGGCGTTCGTTGATGCCTCCTTCAGACGCGTAAAAGACTCTCTTGCGCGCCGCGGCACCCTGGCTTCGAGCTTGGAGATTAAATAGCGATCACTGAAAATCTCACGGTCGAATCCCCATAGAACCCGCTCACTTCTGGGCGCGGCCTTGATTACATCCGCGAGGAACCGAGTTTCCTCATGCAGGTTGTAAAAGGTAAAAGTGCCAGGGGCAGCAAGGAAATCCACAATCCCCTGGAGGCCATTGCGCCTCGCCGCCGCCTCAATGTCCTGCGCGATGATCGGCGAAAGCTCAATGGCCATTCGGCTGTAGCCGTATCCGCGGAGCGCATTGAAGAGGGCCGCTGAGAACTGCGCGGTCTCCGCGACTCCATGCTCTTCGCCGATTAGAGTGAAGCGGGCATCCCGCGCTTCCTGGACGAGCCAATCCCATCCGCGTCCTGCGGGAGGGGCGCTCATTGTAAGGGGAAGCCTATTTCCTTGCAGAGCTTCGAGAAGGCGCGCTTGCGGACTATTGGGAGTCTGGGACTGTGCGCGAGGAGGCGCGGCGCCCTGCCCAAAAGCGCGCGTGCCCGCAAGCAAGGATAACCCACTTGCGAAGAGTAGGTCGCGTCGGTTTATCTTCATATCCATTACCCCTGCACTACTTTTTACAAAATCAGTTCGCAGCCGCGGCTGCTTTTGCCGGTGCCGCATTTCCTGGTGACGCTGCCGAAGGCGCTGCGCCTCCTACCTCGCTCGAAGCAGAATTGTCTCTATAACGTCCTCTTTCGCGCAACCCAACGGCCCACGTTACCGGGCGCGGGCCGTAGAGAGGAGAATGATCCAGCCATCCGGCGATTTGAAGCCATCATAATTATTTTGATCGAGTAACACGGCGAGGCTTGGATTAACATTATGGCTTGCCAAGCCTGGTCAAGAGTTGGCACTATGTGACAACCGCAATCTAAAGAGGAAGAGATAATGATAAGACATCTACTTGTAACGTCGGCACTCCTGATCATAGGAGGGTTAACATTAACGGCTTCAGGACAACAGGGGCGCCAGGACCCTGCCACACTCATCGCGGCCCAGCGAGAAGCAATGGCCCGGCTCTCAGTTATGGATGGAGTGTGGAGAGGGCCAGCTTGGACCATCCTGCCGTCGGGCGAGAAGCACACCATCACCCAAACCGAGCGGATAGGACCTTTCCTGGATGGGTCAGTCAAGGTCATCGAGGGGCGGGGCTATGAGCAGGAGAACAAGGTCACCTTCAATGCGTTCGGTACTATTTCATATAATCCCACGACACGTGTTTACACTTTACACTCGTATGCGCAAGGCTACGTCGGTGATTTTGTGCTCACACCAACGACCGATGGCTACATATGGGAAATTCCTGCCGGATCAATGACAATCCGCTACACAGCGGTAATCAAGGAAGGTGGATGGCGGGAGGTGGGCGACCGTATCATGCCCGGCAAAGAGCCCGTCCGATTCTTCGAGATGAATCTGAAGCGAGTGAGCGATACGAACTGGCCCGCTGCTGGAGCGGTCAGCCCTAAGTGAAGATACCCTTCCGTCGAAGCCTAACAAGGCGTTGCAGCGGGGGCCTCGAAGCAAGGTTCTTATCGCCCCATCAATGCCATTCGCGGCCCCGCTGAACGCGGGCGTTAGACGGCTCAATGGCGCACTGACTATTAAACCGTGTAGTTGTCGGATCGCGTTATACGGTAGACAGGCTCATTGAGCCTGCGGGAGGCACGCCATGTATCCTTTTCGTGTATTTCTTAGTTATTCAAGTGCAGAACGCGAACTGGCAGAGCAGATAGTTTCGGTTCTTCAGCAGACGGGCCTTTTTGTAATGTGGGACCATGCTTTAGTGCCCGGTCAGCCGTTTACTGAAGAGATCAAAACTCAGATTTCCCGATGCCATCTTTTCATTCCGCTGCTTACACGTAAATCTTTGCCTAAACCTTGGGTCCACCAGGAAACCGGATATGCGATGGGAGTTGGCGTGCCAATTCTTCCAATCGTAATCGGAAACATTGCCCCTGTCGCATTGATCCAACAGCTCCAAGCAATCAGAATCGGCGAAGACGTGGGCCAACTTCGGTCTGTACTCACTGAAGGTCTTGTTGACGCACGTATCGAAGATGGCGCTAAGACCGCTCATCCCAATTATGAGTCTATCGATCATCCAGAACGGCGCACCCAGATGATCGTGCAATATGCTAGGGATGTGCAGCGTCGTGGGGGAGGTAGAATAAGGCAGCGAGGTGCTATGAGTTCCTTTGCTCTGCCCGAGCTACCGCCGGCTCATAGCATATGGCGTGAACGCGATGGCCGCGTTCAGCGAAGCCGATTCTTGTACGAACAGCTATGCCAGGAGCGCCTGGTTCTTGGTGAAGTCGTTGCCCGGTATGGATGCGATATAGTTATTGACCCCACCGTTGAGCTAAAAGCTTATGGATCAGAGGCTCGGCGTATTCGACTGGAGCAACTAAGGAAGTTTCTGCTAGATGAGGAAAGATATCCTGATGTGCGAGTCGCCGTTCGCCCTCGAACAGAACCGGGCAATCTCCTGATCGTGGGCGATTGGTTCTACGCAGAGTCCATTATGCCAGTAGATGGGGCAGGATACCGTCAGACCCTGGTCACTTGGCATGCCCCGACCGTATGGGCACGGATCAAAGAATTTGACCGGGAGTTCACAAACATTCTGAAATCACAGGGAATAACCAACGAACAATCTCGGTCCAAAGCCGCTGCTGCTATAGAGGCAGAGATAAGTACCTCTAGCAGCGCCGGCTAACAAGCGCATGCCGCCAGCAGGCGCTCAACCCGCTTCCTGCACAACCCACGCCTTGAGGTCGCCGAACTGGCCAGCCAAACCGCTCGCGTCCTGGTCACGCAACTGCCACTGGCGGACACCCCTAAGAGCCAAACAACTCTAGCAACCATAAGAACGGCGCTTCGTGGCCTCCGCTGCAACGCCTTGTTATGCGGCTTTGCCGGTCATCAGACATAACACTAACGCTTCGTTGCTGATCGTGTTATCTCGTCGCATTCGACCGAATAAAAGGCGGCTCTACTTCTTCGTCTTTCAGTATCCCGTAGAGACGCGGCCTCCGGTAAGCGTTGCCCCAACTCTCTCGCTCACGGTAGCGGCGGATGCTGCCAATATCGAACGCTGCCATGTATATACCTTCGCTCTCTCCGGCTTCAACAACAAGCGTATCCCTTGCCTCACCATCTTCCACCGGGTAAGCCATCGCGTCAAAAGCTATGCTGTGCCCGTTGTTTTGCGGGCTGGCATAATTAGCCATCGCCACCCCAACCATGTTCTCAAATGCGCGTGTCTTGAATTGGCTGAGGCGATGCTCGTCTAGGCAGCAGGCGTTAGGAGTAAGAACCAGTTCCGCCCCCTTGAGCATTAGAATACGCGCTGACTCAGGAAACTCTCGGTCAAAGCAGATCATAAATCCTACTCGCACATCACCCTGTTCAGTATCCAAAGCGCAAACCGGGAAGCTGTCGCCGGGTGTGAGGGCAGACTCAATATCGAACTCGCAGGTGTGGACTTTCGCGTATGTCAATACGATTTCGCCATGCCGATCAATGAGCGATACGGAATTGCGCGGCCTGCCGGCCCACTTTTCAAGGTAGGTAATCGCCACCGCCATATTTAATTCTTTGGCAACTCTTCGAAAGTGAGTGACGAACGAGTCCTCCTGGCTAATGGCCTGTGCTTCCCAGTGCTGGCGTGCGCCCTCTTGCTTTGGGTCGAAGAAGGTCATACCGACGCTCCACATTTCAGGGAATAGGGCAACATCAGCCCCCATATCCTTAGCGCGGCGACAAAAGATGTCCCCTTTTGCAAGGCTCGCGTTCCTGTCAATACCGCAGCCTATCATTTGTAGCAATGCAATATTGATTGGCTTCACAGATCTCCCTTTGCAGTGTTACGTGTAGCCGCCTAACGCTCGACATTACCGAGCCGCCGGACGGCACTCATTCAACGCATGAGAATTACGCCCGGCGGCTCCGGTGCATGTCTTTGTTAGGCATCGTTTGGATTGCAATGTTATCTTTGCATCCAAATCTCTGTGTCACCAACCATGAATGGCGCTGGGGTCCTGCTTTGTCCGCCGCGCTTCTTTTTTGGAGATCGTTCGTCCATCAAATACCCACAACTCCCCAGGGCCGATCTCTTGCGATACCCATTGCAGAGGTTGGCCTCCGGGGTGATGCTTTAAGACCACGACGACGTAGACGCGCTTGTGCTTCTTAAAACGGCTGTCATCTACCAAGCGGTAGTGCGTCGGCCCGACCGCAGCATTTCTACCGATCTCACTCTTTAGCTTGATAGGCGTGCTGGCGGGGTCGTTTTTTGTGGAGAGGAAGAGATAGGTCCCCTTTGATTTATTCTGAACCAAAGACATGGCGGCTCCTTTCCTGGGCTTATTGTGCCGAATACTTTACACCTTAGTAGGCCGCATCTTGGAGGCCTCAGGTAGCGCAATGAGAGCCAACATTATAGCAGGGGGTACTTTTCTAGCAAGATGCCTAACGCCCGCGTTCACCGGGCGCGCGAGCGGCGCTGGCGGAACCTTAAGAAGCTCGCTTCGCACGCTCCGGTGCATGCCGTTGTTAGATGGCGGCGCTAATAAGTTATAGATTTTACACCCGCGAATGATGGCCCCTTCTTTTGGCTCATCTACCCGTTAGAGTTTTTAATTAGTTTCATATACAGTCCGAAATGTTTTTACCATTTTTCTCATAACTAAGTGGATTCACAGTTTTCAATTACGCAACTGACATACAGAAACGGAGGATGTAACCCATGGTATCTGAAAAAACACTTGTTCGCGCTCTGGATCTTTTAACTGTAGCCCCAAAAGGTGAAGTCGAAAGCTTGAGGGCCGGAGGGCCAGGCCATGTAAAAGAGATTCGTCGTGTCATTGATTCAAAAAACATTGTTGCTGTCGGCATTAGCGAAAAAGTCTCGGCAGGACGACCAACCGGGAATCTCGCCATAACCTTTTATGTTGAACGTAAAATCGCCAAGAATAAACTGAAAGGCGATGAAGTTATCCCGCCGGCTCTGCCCGAAGTAATCAGCGGACCACAGGCCATACCTACAGACGTGATTGTGATCGGCCGCCCACAACTTGAAGTTCAAGACTTGGCTTCGCCATTGGTGAAACGCACTCCGATTCAGCCCGGTTTTAGCATCGGCCACGTGAAAGTCACAGCCGGAACGCTTGGCGCGATTGTTAAACAAGGAGATCAATTAATGCTATTGAGCAATTGCCATGTGCTTGCTAACAGTGGCAAAGCAAGAAAGGGCGATAAGATTCTCTATCCGGGCGACGCTGATGAAGGCCGTTTACCTGATGATTTAGTCGGAGAACTTGCTGATTTCGTGAAATTCAAAACCGGCGGAGATTTTGTCAATAGGGTAGACTGCGCCGTAGCGATTCCTCTGCCTGCGCGCCTTGCTGAAGTGGTGGCAGAGATCAAAGGTCTGGGAATTCCTAAAGGCGTTATCAAGCCGAAGCGAGGAATGAAGGTAACGAAAGTAGGGAGAACAACCGGCAAGTCAACTGGTACGATCAAGGATGTGAATTTTAGAATGACGTTGAATTATCCGGGCGTTGGTGAGGTTGGCTTTCTGGATCAAGTTTTCTGTTCGCGCTACACGAACAACGGCGATTCCGGCTCTATCGTCATTGATAACGCCTCGGGCAAAGCCGTCGGCTTGCATTTTGCAGGGTATCCAGACCAAGATGGTGTAAAAGGTAGCGTCTTTAACCCGATTGATGCGGTGTTGGATGCCTTGAAAGTAAAATTGGTAACGACGTCAATCTAGTTGGCATGAGAGTTTTGAAAGGTGTTCGCTGTGGCTACAGAGAAAGAAGCAAACAAAGCCCGAGAAGCGCATTCGGATTTTCTGAGAAAATCCGGCGCGCACGCAATCTTGGTTGATAAAGTCAAGAGCAGTCAGAGCAAAGATACTTTTGGTGTAGTTGCCTTTTATGAAGAGTTGCCTGATGAACTGCCGGATGATCTCGAAATCGAGATTCATGGAAAGAAAAAAAAGGTTCCCTTGAAAGGCAAAGTAATCCCTATGGCAACTCTTGAATAGCTTCACGAGACCCTGCAAGGAGAGCTTTGGGAAGGGACATCAACCCCTCTCTGTCACCTGTTAACCTGTTACCGAAAGGAGAATCATCATGCCCCAGTTTGTTAAATACCCTGCAACAGTCGAATCTGTAAGTACCGAGAAAGCCGGCGCGCTTGAAGCCTTCGGTTGCTCGCTTGAAGACACAAGCGATATCCTACTCAAAAACATCAAATCATTTCCCACAACGAGCGAATTCATCGCTTATGCCTCGCCCGACTCAACCTATGCCGTAACTAAACGGCTTATGGACAGCGCGAAAAAGTCAATTTTGATTGGCATCTATGATTTTTCTGCCAGCTACATGAAAGCCCTCCTGCGCAACGCCATGATTAGAGGCGTGAAGGTTTCTCTCATGCTTGATATAAACAGCACAGCGGAGCAGCAGTTGATGAAAGACCTGAGTACTTTCGGAGCTGAAACGGTAGCGGCCCCCTCCTGCTCCAGCAAGTTTATTCACTACTTCAGTAATTCACACGAAAAAGTCATCGTCATTGATGATACGTGGGTGATGGTTCAAAGCGGAAACTATTCGGAGAATAGCATTCCCTTTAATGAAAAAGACGGCGGCGACCCGGCCAATTTCAGAACCGGAAACCGGGATATGGGTGTCGCAATAAAATCAAAACCGTTGGCAGATTTTTTCACCAAGGTTTTGCGCGGTGATATGAAGTTGGAGCTTGATGCCGAAGGAACTGAAGCTTTGCTGGAAGCTAGCACAAAAGATTTCCCCCTGCTTGTCGAAGCCGCGCCCGCGAAAATTCCCGTCAAGCTTTTTAAGAGCAAAAGCTTCAATCCGACAAACAAAATCAAAGTGCTGCCCGTTCTTTCGCCGGATAATTACATGAGCGTAGTGCCTGGCTTTTTGAAATCCGCTACTAAATCAATCTTCATTGAGCAACAATACATTCGCAGCAATCAGAAAGCCGTCGGCCAGTTGCTTTTAGCCATACGAGAAGCGATGGACGCCCACCCAAATATGGATGTGCGAATCATTCTCGGGAAAATATTCAGCAAAGCTGACATCAAGAAAGAAAAAGCCAATCTTGATAACCTGAACAAAAAGTTCGGTCTTAAATTAGGAACGAATGTCCGCTACATTGATACGGACAGGTTTGTGCATTGCCACAATAAGCTTATTGTGGTTGATAATCAGTCTTTGCTTGTAAGCTCACAAAACTGGTCAGATACAGCAGTGCTGCAAAATCGAGAGGCCGGGCTTATGTTTGAATTCCCTGAGATCGCCAGATACTACGCCGGAATTTTCGAGGCCGATTGGAGTACGGCAAAGAAAACGCTGCCGCAGGTAGGTGCACCGGAGACGATTTCTCCAACTAAGGTTGCAAAAGGAAACTTCATAGAAGTAAGCCCGGCTGATTATATGGAAGTCTAAACTAGATCTGTCCGAAATCAGGCAAGACAATTGCCAGCTTAAAAACTTGAGGCGCGGTGAAATTCACCGCGCCTCAAGTTTATCCGCTAACTCTGCGGGCACTTCATCGTCAACGGGTCGGCCAACGGCATGCGAATGACCTTGCCGTCTTGGGGGAAGTGGGGCAGCTCAACTGCGATTTATCAGCATTGCCTTTCGTGATGTCGTCAACGTTGCCAACGACCAGAATCACCAGCTTATCGGGTTGCAGGTATTTTTGCGCCGCCCGCGTTCCGCGTTTTCTCCTTTTTCAGGGCGGCATAGGGCATACGCCAAAAGCAACAAGGCACCGAGTACCAGCCCCCACATCAGACCGTTCTCAATAGTTTTGGCCCATCGCCAAGTTGGTTTATACGATTTCGTAACCTCCTTGGACATCTTTCGGCGATTAACTGGTCAATATGATTATACGCTGTTGCGCCTAACGCCCCGGTTCAGCGGGCCGCCAAGCGGCATTGGTAGAAAGATGAGAGAGGTGCTTCGGCGGCTCCGGTGCAAGGCATTGTTAGATGGCTTCATTCGGACATATGCCATTTGAATCCCGGGTTGCCTTTGAAAAAGTACTGGAATTCTATTTTGGTCCTAGCTTTAGCTCCGCTGAAGTCATAAAACCATAGAGGATGTGTTAGCCCTGATTCATACTCACCTATCGTTACCATTCCGAAAACGGTTATGATTGTCGACAACATTAGTTTGTGCCCTTCAGCTATTTCCTGGGGAAGATCAATCGCTGCTGCCGGTAGATACGCCTCTGCAGAGCACGTTCTCCTGCCTCTTTTCCTTGCAAGTTCCAATGCCTCTTCGGCGGTCAGGTCGAATACTTTGCCGAGCTTAATCCTCGCCCCACCGGCGTGCTGCGTCACTGGAAGCGGCTTATCGCTGTCACGATCCCCTGGCACGAACTCGTTGCGAGGATCGCAGAGGTTGGCATCTATGGTGACGCGCTGTGGAATGAAGATACCACTGGCGCATAGCTGGGGAGCCAGGTTGAGGGTGATCGCCAGCTGGGGCTCTTTACTTAGCGCCTTCTGCATGGTTTCAGTGATGACCATGTGGGGCGGGTGAGGATGAGCATATGACGCGGCGTCGCTCTGGATATAGCCCCGCACATAGTCCTCCACCCCGAAGGCCAGAGCAATATGCCGCGCAGACTCTAGTGATCGAGCGTGTATGTCGAGCAATGTAAACTGAATCTGGTCGGCTTTGAACTGTGTGGTCAACGGAATAGCTAAAGGGGCAAAGGGCCCACAGCCGGCGTAAAGGATTTCAATTGCGCCATTAGGGAAACGCTGTTGCGCCTCCAGTAATGCAGCGTATATCCCCCGCAGGAACTTCGACGTCCGGGCAGCATCGATGACACACCGCGCAGCATTTCTAGGAGAGAGGGCTTCCCCCACCGGTAAGACCGAATTAAGAGAATCGGAAGCATCAATCGGATTGTCATTTATACCTGAAATCGCCGAGAGTAAAGAATAAAGCTTTAGGACAGTGTCATTAAGTTCCTTAGGATTGTCTGATAACAATAGGACATCGGTGATTTCTTGCAGTTGCTCGATACGCGAGGGTCGAGAAGAAGGCAAGTAAGAAGTTGTTTTCGGCTTTATGTCCATTGCTTGTTTGATATGAGCTGCTGAACGCGGGCGTTAGATGGCTAAACAGGCGAGCAGCACTATCGCCTAGCAGCCTGGTTCGCGGCACCGCCGCTTCCTGACGCTGCCGGCTTCAGCATACCGTGCATGCTGATCCAGCGCACAAAGGCTTCGAACCAACCGGTGCTCGTCGTTTCCTTGGGATACATCCCGAAGCCATGGCCACCCTGTTCATAAAGATGGAACTCGACGGGGCGCTTCGCTACCTTCCAGCTATCAATGAGCCCATAGCCCCCGTTCGCGAAGAAAGGATCGTCGGCAGCAAGGGCGATGAACAATGGCGGAGCGTCGGCCGGCACGGTGACCGGCGCGAGAGGACCGTAGATGATGCCGATGAAGGCTGGCTTCGCGTCCCCGCCCGCAAGCGTGGTCGCCATTGTCAGCATCGCGCCGGCGGAAAAGCCAACCATGCCGATCCGATGGGGGTCGACGTGCCACTCGGCAGAACGCTTCCGGATCAGTGCAAACGCCGCGCGGGCGTCGGCGATCTGCGGAGCGAGGCCGGCCATCGCCTTCTCAGGGTCGGGGCGCGGCGGCCGCGGTGTTGCCGAAAACATTTCCCGCATGGACCGCTCGAACCCCGGCATGTCCGCCGGGGTCTGGTTCAAGCGATACTTGAGGACGAACGCGGCGACGCCCCTTTCCGCCAATGCGCGGGCGACGTTCCAGCCTTCATTTTCCATGGACAAGGTGCGGAAACCGCCGCCGGGCGCGACGACGACGGCGGCGCCGCTTGCCTTGGCGGGATCCGGCAGAAAGGGTGTCAGCGTCACAACCGTTACATTGCGCGCAAACCGGCTGCCGTACTGGCTATGCCAGGACTCCGGGTTCTTCGCGTCAGGCAGCGGACCGGTCCCAATTTCAATCGCATTGGGCTGCGAAGGCGTAGGGATGGGCGTCATCCGGTCGTCTTGTGCCTGGGCCGGCGCCGCAAGCGCAGCGACGAACGCAAGCGCAACGACCGCCAAACGAGAAATGGTAGACCCCGCGAAAGCCCGCTTCGTCCAGAGATTCGACACTTGCCTCATGCCCCCTTCTCCTCCAACTTTGTTTTATTCGTAGGCAAGCGATACTACTCTATAGATCGAGCCGTGTCATGCGAAAGAGGCATACGAGGGGATGTAGAGAAAAACCTTGATAGGGCAGTGCGCGCCGAGCAAGCCGTTGCACCGTAGCCGCCGAAACGCACCTCTTATCGTTGCTTGTGAGGCCATTCGGCGGCCACGACAGGTTATCGGAGACAGAAGATCAACGGGAACCTGATATGCAAAGAAAACGGATCAGAGAGCTGGAGGGCAAACTATAAGCCGTCTAACAAGGCGTTGCAGCGGAGGCCGCGAAGCGTAATTCTCTTGAGTGCTTGCAATGCCGTCAACGGCCCCGCTGAACGCGGGCGTTAGGCGGCTATCTTGAGCGATGAGGCGATAAAATGTGTAAGCATTGACTAGGCCCCTACATCGTCATATTATTGCGGCATTCAATGGGCCGAATCTTCTGATTGGGAGTGCCAATATGTCTGAAAATGAGCTGAATTACACAGATTCTATAGTATCTCAACCGTTATCAGTTGAGACTTCGCGTGTCCTAAAAGAAACAAAGAAAAGAATCCATCCAATAGTTGTTTACCCTTTTTCGCATCCCCAGAATACGGGCCATTTGAAGGCTTTATACTCTAGACTGAGTGACCTGTGCCATAACCAAAATGGGAATTACTGCACTCCAATAACTGTGCTAAACAGACAGACCGTAGATAGGATTACCCCTCCAAAAATGAATCAGATCGAGGCTAAAGAAGCCAGGGCAAGATTTGATAACTTTCTGGCAACCGAGATTAAGCCACACTCTAAGATCATTGAGGCCTGGTGTGTAGATACTTGTCAGATGTGGTTAACCGGTCTGGGTAGAGCATCTGATGATAACGATGCTCTTGCCGCGGTTTATTGGCTTATCCCTGGGGACTTTGACTATGACAACGTAGAAGGGAAAAAGGTGCTTGCTAAGTTTGAAGAGATTCCTATGTTTGTTTATCAAGGGCGTGAGGTTGATTTAAGTCTGGGGGAAATAAAGGTCCCCTTAAACAGTGCGAAGCAACTCATTGATACATACGGGACCTATGGATTACTTTACAATTGGTTTCCTGCAGAAGCGCAGGGAATAAGACTGATAACCGATAAGCCTCGAACGGAGTTCTTTGCCATTAGCGATTCATACTTAAAATATGTGCTAAGTAAAAGGTGGTACGCTTATGAGCAGACCATCGTCTTATTATTACATGCTATGTCTGGTCAGAATCCGGTTCGCGGAATAAGGAAGGTAGAACTCGGTAAAATACAGGATGAAGACCAGGGCAGGAGTCGTTTGGAAGGTGCTATGCAACAGGTGGAGAGAACTGAAAGAGTCTTGAAGCTTTTCTGGCGTGAACGACACGGCGATGATAGAGCCTGGCGTGAAAGATTTCGAGTATTAGATCGGCAATCTGAACAAGTGAGAGGTGCTGCAATGGTAATCTTCGAGCAGATTCTAGCCTAGAAACCCCTACTTATAGCGCCGCCGCCTAACGCTCGACATGCACCGGAGCCGCCGAAGCGCAGCTCTCATCCTTCCTTCAATGCCGCGCGGCGGCCCGTTGATGTCAAGCGTTAGGCGTCTCGGAGCGCCTCGCTGGCACAATATCCTGACACCCGGAATAACTTTAAACGAGCGGCTTGAGCCCGACCGGGAATGGCAAGGGAAACGGGTCGCGAGACCACACAAGGCAAATGAACAACAGCCGCATGGCAGACCTACTAATCTATGGGAGGGGTATAGTGGCGGGGCATGCCTGAGGCCCCGCCAACTTTAAACATTCTCTACGGCCTGGGCTGAGCGGATGAGTACTGTTGCGCTCACCACCCGTATTTCCAAGTTCCGGTGCCCTTCAAGTATCCCGCCCCCGGGAACCCACCGGGGCAAATTAGGGTGCACACTACGCCGTCCGATTTGTAGAAGACGGCTATGGCTTGTATTGCGGTGAATTCGACTTCGAATCGGGTTTCGCCCAGAAGGTTACTCGGCTGGTTTGTGGCCCCTCCTCCGCCTCCTCCCGCGCCGCCTCCAAGCCCAATCCCCCACCCTGTGCCGTAGAACGACAGCTTGGTCCCGTCCGGGTATTGTATCAGTTCGCTTGTTGAACCCCAGATGGCGGGCTCAGCAATGGTGAGAAGTCTACATGTGACGGCCACGGAGTACTTGGTGAATGACTCCAGGTTATGCGCCGCCGTTTCGGCGTAGGAGCTATTGCGCGTTTTCAGCGCATCGTGAAAAGCCTGTTGCTTCTGGCGAAAAACCTCGCGGGCCTGTTCTTCGATTGCCGGGTTGGCATTGGGTCCTGCGGCTTGGCTCATGGTTTTCTCCTTTATTGAAGTATGATTGTGAGTGACAGCTCACACCCCGATCCGCGCTTCGAAGTTGACCTCCTTGCGCTTGCTGACAGCCCGCTGGCATACCCCCGGGCTTCTCCGATCAGGGCTTCGCTGCATCCGTACGCGAACATACCTTTTTCAAGATAATGCTCGGCCTAGGGATAGTACTCGAATGTAGGGCCAGATTTCTGTCCAATATTAGACACTAATGGAATTAATCTTCCAGAATGCGGAATTCGGGACGCGGAAGCGGATGATCGTCATGCGGCGGCGCATCCTCAAAGCGGCGAGAATTTCTGGCTGAGTTTGCCGCGCCTGGACACGGCGATGGTGCAGATGTTCCTTGATGAGTTTGCCAAAGCGTATGCGTTAGAGTTCCCTGCTATGCGGCAAAGCCGCATAACGCTCGCATTCACCGGGCGCGCGAACGGCACTCGTACCACGTTAAGAAACTCGCTTCGCGCGCTCCGCTGCATGCCATTGTTAGACGCCGACGGTAGCACCACTAATTACCAACAAATCCAGAAACATCTCGAAACCTTACAGACTTCTGAGGAAGAAGATAATGAATCTCATCATATATAAGTAGCGCTCGTTTATAGTCATTCTGCGAAAACCATCCCAGGCCGTCACACATGATCGCTGAAAGCACCGGGGAGGGCATTGAGTTCTGCTTATCCATAATTACATCCTATCACAAGACATTAAGGCGTCTAACGCTCGACATGACCGGGCCGCCGAACGGCGTTGCGAGTAATCATAAGAGCAGTGCGGCGGCGACTCCGGTGCATGTCGAGCGTTAGACGCCGTTGCCTTCGCCTATGCAGCTTTCTTGAGAATGCGCACCGCGAGATATTGCCTGGACGTTACTACTGAATCCGGGTTCTTCCGTACCCATGCCATAGGCACTGAACCACAGTGGTACTGGTGAGGATAACTCGCCGCAGCCATGATAACCCCATACCTCGATGGGGTGCTGAAAATGGCGTAGTAAGTGCCTGGCTTTAGCCTCAACTTAACCTTGACCGACTCATAGGACGTCAGCGTTCGGTCGTTGTCATTCGATAGTTCGTATGAGGCGATCACGGAGGCAACATCCGGTTTGCCATACAATTGCGGGTGAATGCTGACATACACCGGCGGAAACGGCTGACAGCGGTCGGGGTATTGACTTGGATCCAGCCAGCAGCTTTCGACATAGGCGCCGATTTCGGTGATCGTTGTGGGTTTGCTCAGGGTGAATTCAGGGCCCTGGCTATAGTTCTCACATAGGAGCCCACCCGAGCTAGCCGGATGCTCGAAGCGCGTGCTCGTCGGCAGGTTGCCGATTGAGTCGATGACCACATCATTTGACGGCGGGGAAGCATCTCCGCCGTTGGCCTCCCGTTGCTGCGCACTACTCGTTCCAGCGGGCACCGTCATCAGAGGAATAAGCAGCAGCAAAGCGATGTTGCGGAGAATCAAAGGTCTCGTTAGCATGTTGCCACCTCCTGAAAAAGGTTTACCCTGGTAAGTGAAATTGCCCGAGGAAACACTGTTTCTTTCAGCAAGCGGCCTAACCCCCGCGTTCAGCGGGGCCGCGAACGGCAATCAAAGTATGCATGAGAACTGCGCGGCGCGGCCTCCGCTGCAACGCCTTGTTAGACCGCGTCCGTTGGACATCATCTTATTCGTAGGCTACGCTCCGATGACGAACCCCTATTATATCGACTTCTTTCTTGTCGTCATAAATCGCATACACTACTCGATACTCGCCAATCCGGATTCGCCATAGCTTCGTCTCGCCTCGCAGCTTTCGGCACCCTTTTGGCCGTGGCTCTTTCGCCAGCGACTCTATCTTCGGAAAGATTCTTTGGATTAGGCTCGCATTCAAGCATTCCAATTCCTTCCGGGCCGAACGCGCAAAGGTGATTGTATAATCAGCCATTCAGTTTGCTTTGCTTAATCAGGCGTGCCTTAACTGAATCAAGAGTTTCCCTTGGCTCTTTCGCGCGCTTCCGCGCGACCAGGTTATCGTAAACATCTTCCCAGAGATCGCCATACTTGCGGAGGTCAATCTGTACAGCAACCTTTTCGCCTTTGTCATTCGTCACGTATTGAATGCCTTCCATAATCACCCTCGTAAAATTCTTTCCGCCAGATTATACATTATCCGTCGATTTGTTCCGAGTTGACACGATACAGTCAGCGGTCTAAGGCCGCACATCACCGGGCCGCCGAACGGCACGACGAATAACCACGTGAACTGCGCTTCGGCGGCTCCGGTGCATGTCCTTGTTAGACGCCCCTGGCCATATTCAGAACTCTATTTCTCCGGCGCTGGGATATGTTGCCAGCTTATCCTACAGTGATCCCCTTGCTCGATCTCTTCCACTCTGAATAAGACGTAGAAGTCCACGTTGTTATCTTTCACATGCACTAAATACATATATCCGGCTTTCGCCTTCACAAAATGGCTGGTCGTTTTTGCCCACTGCTCGTGGGTATCGGCAGATGAATCTACAGTAATCTCTCGGCGTTCTCCTTCCTTCAGCATCGGCAGTGGCTCAAGCGCTGGTATGTTGAAATACTCTCCCCAGCGATACTCGCCCAGTTCCTTCATCACACTGCGCTGGTCAGGCGTGGTTGTGCCGACCATGAGCCAATCTTCATTACTGATACTTGCAAAGCCATAGCCTAAATCCCAGTCGGTCGAGTGAGGTGGCTTGTTGCTTCCCAGCTTAAAGCTGTAGCAAGCTCTCGTCTCATCATACTGACCGGTGGCTTTATCTTTCGGAGGGTATAATGTCACGGCTTGTGGAGTGGCACTATGAATGCCCTGCTGATACCCGTCGCTTTTAGCACTAATAATCAAGCCACAGAAGGTCAGGGCCAACACGATGCCCGCTTGTCTGAATCTCATAGATAGCTCCTTTCGCGAGGGCGTCTAACGTCTCGCATCAGCGGGGCCGCGAACGGCATTGAAGCACCGATAAGAAGCTTGCTGCGCGGCCTCCGCTGCAACGCCTTGTTAGGCAGCACTGCGGTATAGTCCAGGTACATAGGTAACAGATTAGTCCAGGTACATGGGTGACACTTTTCCGGCATACTGGCTTCTCGAAAGGAGCCTCCCATGCCTTGGAGTCACTCATCACCTATGAGCCAGAAAACTCAGTTCATCGCCGATTTCCTCCGGCAGTCTCATTCCATCACCGAACTCTGCCTCCACTACGGCATCAGCAGAAAAACTGCCTATAAGTGGATCAGCCGCTATCATGACGCCGGCCCCGCTGGCTTGCAAGACCGCTCGCGTAAGCCGAAGTCTTGCCCCCACCAGACCGAAACCGAGTTGGTCGAAGCCCGGCTCGAATCCCGCCGCCGCCACCCCACCTGGGGCGCTAAGAAACTCCTCAAGCTCCTCAGCAAAAGCCAACCCGAGCGCGACTGCCCGGCCCGCTCCACCCTCTGCGACCTGCTTGCCCGCCACGGCCTCATCAAGAAGCCTCGCCAGCGCCGTCACCTCGGCCACCCCGGCAAGCCTTCGACGCTTATCAACGCTCCTGACCAAGTCTGGTGCGCCGACTTCAAGGGCCAGTTCAAAACTCGCGACGGCCTCTACTGCTACCCGCTGACCATCAGCGATGGCTTCTCGCGCTACTTGCTCGCTTGCTAGGGGCTGTTGACCACCGCCTGCGCCGACGCCAAACCTGTTTTTATAAGAGTTTTTCGCGAGTTCGGCCTGCCCGAGCGCATCCGCACCGACAATGGCGTGCCGTTCGCCACCGTCTCACTGGCAAGGCTGTCGTCGCTTTCGGCCTAGTGGATCCGCTTGGGCATCGTGCCGGAGTTGATCGAGCCCGGCAAGCCGCAGCAGAACGGCCGCCACGAGCGCATGCACCGCACGCTGAAGGCTGAAACGACTCGCCCGCCGGCAGCCAATCGGCGTGCTCAGCAACACAAGTTCAATAGCTTTCAAGAAGAATATAATCGGCTCCGCCCCCACGAAGCACTCGACCTGGAGACGCCGGCTTCAGTCTATCAGCCGAGCGTGCGGCCATACCCGGAGAAGCTGCCGAAGCTCGAATATCCTTCGCACTACGAGACGCGTTATGTCAGCTACAACGGTGGCATTCGCTGGAACAGCGACTGGGTGAATGTCAGTCTCTGCTGCGCCGGGGAGTACGTCGGGCTAGAGGAGATTGACAACGGCATCTGGCAGGTCTACTTTGGGCCGGTCAAGCTCGGTCGCCTGGTCGAAGAACAGATGCGCATCGAAGACGCTTCTGGGCAACTGTGGCGACATAAGAAGGACTTGTAACCCATGTGCCCAGACTTTTTTGTTACCTATGTCCCCGGCTACTCACGGTGGCCATACAGCCTTACTTGTAAACGTCTCGCCGGTGCCCAATGTGCAGTATCGTTAAGCTCTGTTGCGGGTCGTTTATCTCATAGATCACTCGATAGTTACCGACCCTTATACGCCACCCTTCTCGCCCACTCAATTTCTTGCACCCTGCTGGCCTGGGGTCTTGGGTAAGGCTCTTTATTGCTTCTTTAATCCGCTCGTATTCTTGTTTCGATAGTTGAGCCAGCTCTTTTTGAGCACGCCGGAGAATCCCTACGCTGTAACTCATTAGTTCCGGCTCTCTATTTCATTGATTGCGTCGTCGAAAGGAATGATTTCATCATTTGCAGCTTTAGCGTCATCATAAGCATTTATAGATTCTAGTTCTTCAAGGGCTTCTAGGATTCTCTGGTACTCTTCAATATCAATAAGTACAGCGACTCGGTTGCCCGTTTCGTCTATAACGTATCGCCCTTTGAGATCAACGCTCATGGTTACCTCCAGGATTGTTTATACCATCAGCCCTTTTGAGCAACAATCTGATTCACGACGCCTGCGGGCGTCTAACGTCTCGCATCAGCGGGTAGTGATGCAAAAGTGTGTTGCTTCCAGTATGTAATCCTACAAAGTCTGCCTTTTTACCCCGCCTCAGACGGTTTTGCCCAAAAAACCCAACCAAAAAGTAGCGGGGTCAACCAAAAAGTCCCCGTGATCAGAATTGCTCACCATTTAGGTGTAAGATAATATCCACACATAATGTCTGATAGTGATTTCGCAAAAAAGATGATGGAAAATGAAGACCTATCGGTTTTCATTATAGCCTACCAGCGCGTAACGGGTTACAAGCTAACCATCGCTGACCCTGGAGAATGCCCCGATTTTATATGTGTTGATGCGGGCGGGCGACGTATAGGCATTGAGCTAACTAAGGTCTATGCTTCAACGCATACAGAACGGACCTTAGAAGGATTTCGAGAAGCCTTTGAGTTGGAACCCGTAACAGGGTATGACCTATGTTGGGGAATTGATGAGGCCGCCTATCATAAAAGCGAAAAAGTAAGAAATGGCTCGTGGAGATTTAAGCGAAATATGCTTGTCTTACAGGTTTATGAGTGCCCTTTAGACGAAGTTGCGCCGTGCTTAGACGACCTAGTTGATGACATAGTATCAAACTCAGTCTTCCAGCAAATATGGGTTGCTGGTTTTTACGAACAAGATGCGTATTCAGAGATTGACTTGTACTGCATTAAACCAGCCCGATTTAGAGGTTATCACTCAAGACCATTCGAGAAGCCTTACGGATAGAGCAATACAGGATTAGGCAAGTTGTTTCAATATGTTCATGCTGGCCTGTGTTCCTTAAATAATGCCTTAAATTTGTCCGGCCCAAACTGTTCGGACAATGTAGGCTCGGTAAACACGCGATAGGCGTATATACCTGCCGTTCCCCGAAAAATCGCCCCGTCGTAGATCGTACCTGCTTTGAAAATGCCGTAGTCTTTAATACATTCTGCTCTAAGGCGACTTTCAGAGCCAAAAACGTCTATAGGACCATACTCTAAGTTGTTGATCACATCATCATTCATAACTCGATTTATACGCGGGGACTCCGCTAAATTCAATCTGTTCCCAGCGGCACTACCCTGCTGCCTTAGCTCATTCACCTCTGCTATAATCCAACCATCCTGTTGACTCGCCTTACATCGGCCTCATGAACCGATGGACAACCGCGCATTCTCTGAGCGCGGCTGGCGAGTCAAGTCAATCAGAGTGCCTGTGCAGAGGAAAGGCATGGCTTATCGGACTCGTCCGCCTGAATCCCGCATTGATATAGTCATTGGCCCGCCTGATGATCCTGAAATTAAAGGACACATTTTCAAGTTAGCAGGATCGCCAAGCGTAAAGGCATTTCTTGCCGGGTTGGGTTGGCAAGAAGATTTTCCAATAGAATGCTGGTACTCGATTGTTTTGAATGGAAAATTTTTCCATACAGAATTTGGGCGATATACAGTTGAGATGATTGGTAGCCAGGTCACTGCCGAAACCGCGAAGAATTGTAGTCCTTGCCATGCCTTGCAATATGCGGGAATATTCTCAGAATCCTACCCTCTGCTACTCTGGCGACAGAGGGTTTTTTACCAAGCCGAAAAGGTTTGGGTTCCGAGCTTGGAAACAACCTTAAGCCCGACATATCCGCAAGTACCTTACGTCGAATCTGTTTGGCATCCTTTTCAACGGACTCAGGAAATCGTCTTGAGTTGTCCCATAAATACACCCAAGAGCATAAGAGACTCATTGCTTAAGAACGGAAAACGGATGCTTCAGCAAATCAAAACAGAAGATATTCCATCTAGTCGCGTTGTAGCCTTTGGCGATGAAACTATTGATCATGCGATTAGAACGATGGCCAAACAACAAATAGATAAGCGTCGCATCGCTAAATTCACAAAGACTGCGTTTTGTTCGGCCTTACCCGCGCCGTTCATTATGACCCCACAGAATCTCTATAACTACATCCCTAAGGAAGACCCTAAATGGCAGCAAATCGAGTCAGACTATTATGAGCGATGCAAGCAAATCAGAGGCGACTCCCAAAAGCTTCAGAAACTTCAGAAGTATCAGAAACCTCAGAAACTTCAATAACTTCAGATGTTGGGGCAGGGTATTTACAGCGAATGCAAGCTGTTATAGGCTGAAGGCGATGATATAAAGCGAAAGCGCCGAAATGATGGTCAGATCATCCGGCGCTAAACCCAAAACTGAAGTTTGCTAATTCAAAACTCGCCCGTTCACTACAATGGGCTATGAGGTGTACGTGTCTACGATAAGGCTAAAACTTTCACCTGTCAAGCACAACTTTCATGCCGCCTCGCATGGGTTGTCGAGTTGCACCATTCGCCGTGATAATCGCATAACGATTATCACGATTCAAATTAACAACGTGACGATCATTATCGAAGTCCCGCCATAGGTAGCGGTTACGAGCGATGCGGGTCACTTCTTGCCCTGTGCGCCGCATTCGTGCGTGACTTGTTCTTTCTGGGTTTATTCCAGTAAGGGGATTTGCAGCTAGGACAAAAGCGCGGCTCTTGTTCAGCATCGCGTGGAATCCATTCGTTGCCGCATCGCTCGCATTTCCAGCCCCATACGGTGATTTTTATCTTGGCCATGCAGACAGTATATGGCCGCAAAATATATTATGTCAAGTAATAGATTTTTCTTGATATTTTATTCGATTTCAGATAATATGCTTGCGTTGTAAGTCGTTTTGAAATCTAAAAGTTAAAGGCTCTAACGGCTGGAACCATTAGAGCCTTTTTGAAAACTAACGCGATTGCTCACGTCAGTCTCCGCCAAAAGACATTGTGAGCCAATCGCCAAAGAAAGGCAAGGCTCACGATGGTCTGTCATAACTGCCAGATTGAAGCTCGCAAGCATGGCAAAGATCGCAAAGGCAATCAGCGATTCTATTGCCCGTCCTGCTCCAAGTCCTTTATCGAGCCGCAAGACAAGCCGCTCGATTCAATGTACCTGCCGATTGAAAAGGCTGGTGTCTGCATATCGCTTCTGATGGAAGGGACTTCCCTTCGCTCTGTCGAACGGCTCACCGGCATTAGCCTCCACACGCTGTTAGACCTTCTGGTTCTTGTTGGCCGCAAGTGCGAAGCGTTCCTTGATAGCCGCATCAAGAACGTTCCGGTTGATGATGTTGAATGCGATGAGCTTTGGTGCTTCGTCGCTATGAAAGAAAAGACTCTCAAAGAGAAAGTCAAATACATGGATAACATTGAATGGGAAGAAGTCGAGAAGCTAGGCGACGCTTACACATTCGTTGGCTTTGAGCGCAATACAAAGCTGGTGTTGGCTTGGCATCTTGGCAGACGCACCGCAGAAGATACATGGGAGTTTTCAAAGAAGCTGGCCCGCGCCACGTCTGATGATTCTTTCCAGATCACCACTGACGGCTTTGCTCCCTACCGTGATGCTATCGTGCGCGCCCTTGAAGGCAGAGGGATTGACTTCGCACAACTCACCAAAGTCTATGCGGCCCCGCGTGACGGCGAAGCCCGTTACTCGCCACCCGTTGTGGTGGACATAGTAACTTCGATCATTCACGGAAACCCTGCACCCGGCAGAATCTGCACAAGCATTGTTGAGAGACAGAATCTCACGATACGCATGCAGATGCGGAGATTCACGCGCTTAACTAACGCTTTCAGCAAGAAGCGGGAAAACCTGAAAGCGGCCCTGGCGCTGTTCTTTGCTTTCTATAACTACTGCCGCAAGCATGGCGGAATCGAGAAGCAAACGCCCGCGATGGCTGCTGGCCTGACTGACCACGTTTGGACTGTGCGAGAGCTTCTGATGGCTCTCTAAGGGGATTTATGACCATAGATCAACTGACCGATATTGCTTATGAAGTCGCCAGCGAGTTAGAGCCAGGGCGCAGCATTGATGTGTTTGACGTAGACGACTCGCACATCATCTTTGAAACCGAGCATGGGCTAAAGCGGGTTTGCGTGGCCTGCGTCAGTGGCTCAGTGAAAGAGCAAATCAAGAGGCAGCTATGCGAATGAATCAGCGAACACACACCAGATCGCCACCAAGAGCATGAGCGCCTTCGGGCGCTTTTGCTTTTTATGTAACTTCCGATTTGCAATCCTTGTGTTTTTGGTTACAATGGCGCGGACAGATATTAAGCCGCCACGAAAGCGGCGCAAGTTACCTTGATTTTGCTTGTCGCTTAGGCTCTGTATCTGAGCAGTAGCAGCAGCCCAAAGACAGCTAGTAGCACTTCGGAGCCTAAACCTTTAGGCACGTCATTCCCCGTCGCTGCGGTTCGCGGATTGTCGCTTCCGTCGCAGATGCAGTCCATGTTGTTACAAGGATCACAGTAACCGCCGCCCACTACGGAGTGTCCGCCCAAAGCTGGAAAGGACAGACAGAGCATGAGCACCGAAACAGCCAAAAGCCTTTTCATAGTTTCCTCCATGCCCGCATTGTATCAACAGCTACTCAGCGGGATTAGTAACTATGAACATCTTGCGGCCCGCATCCTTCGGCAAATCAAAACCGCTCATGCTTTTCGTCAGGTTGAACGGGTTAGAGAGTTTTCAACACTGCTTTGCAGCATTCCGTTTCGAGAATATCAACTTATCGGGCAGTATTATCTTATATGGTGTGACTGCCGAGAAGCGGTATATAAAGCAGAGGCATTAGAAAACCTTGCCGGGCAAACACAGACTTACAAGACGCAAGTTTTATCATCCAGAGCCGGAATTGAAGTTTATCAAGGTAATCTGGAAGTGGCTTTATACTTTTATAATGAAGCTCTGAAAACCTCTCCCACCATCCCTGATTACATCCATATGAAATTAGGAGTCGCTCAAGTGAAGGGCTTTGAAGGCTTCCATCAGTCGGCCCTGAACGATATAGAAAGTCTTATTCCTATAATCCGGTATGCAGAGCCGAAACCGTTTTTTGAAACGCTCAATTCCTACGCAACCGAACTCGGCGCGGTAGGCCGGGTTTATGAAGCTCGTAACATTATGCGCGCTGTCCTTGCTTCGCCGTTTATCTCCGCTTATCCTGAGTGGCGCGAGACAGCGGAGGAACTGAAAGAAGCAAATCGCTCAACCATCGCCGTCAGTACATCGCACTATAACATAGTGACCATGCCAGAGCGGGAAGTGAGCGAGCCGCGCACATTTCAACCCAGACCGGCGCGAGTCTTAGACCTGAGCAAATGGAAAAAGAAGATGGCCAAGAAAGCCAAAGACAAACAGACTGAGCAATTTCTGGAAGACATGAGCTTGCAAGATATGGGCTTCAAGTTGCTCGGACTCATCAGCGACAACCGCATGGATGAAGACCAGATGCGGATTATTTTAACTTTCGTCATGAACCTCCTGTCAGAACCCATCGGGCCACCGGACAAGCCTTCTGCCTAATCACTTCTTGCGCGGCTTGCCTTTCTTTCCCGATTTGCCGTTGGATGGCGGTCGTTTGATATACTCCATGTAATCAAGCAAGGTCTTGCGCTCGTCAGGTGAGAAGTCGAGCCACTGCTGCAATAGGTCAAAGCCGTGCGCCTCACGGATGAGTTTGAGCATTTGATCTAAAAGTAAGCGCCCGTCGATCTGAGGGAATTCACTTGCCGGAATACCCGTCGCCGCCGCAAAGATTTCGTGAGCATTCACGTCGAGTGCCATCGCCAGTTTCTTCACTGTTTGGACAGTCAGGTTGTCAGACCTTCCTTTGCGGAGTCTGCCGATATAGCTATCGGTGAGGCCGGAGCGTTTCGACAGTTCTTTGGGCGTGAGATTTTTCTGGCGCATCAGGCGGTCAAGATATTCTCCGAGCTTCTCCATTCGCTCATTCTACAATCTATTTTCGGGGATGCAAGTTTGCCCTACCTGAAAGACAGGGGTAAGCCGCGCAAGCCTTCATGTAGCTATCACGATAGGTAACAAACCCACCCCTTTCGTGCAACACAGATTTCAGACACGACCTAGAATTTCTTGATGTTGTGAAGGCGTTAGAAGCTGATCCCCACAAGATTATCGAGAAGATCGTGGATTGAGCTGCTTTCTATCTGGTTTCCGGTTTGGTAATCTTTGCAGGCATCGAGGCCCAAGAAGATGAAACCATTTTCTGCCATTATTACTAACATCTATATCGAGCGTTCCTATGCCGCAAACAAGTTGCCCGGTTATCGAATCAGGCCAACACCAAGGCGACTCCGCACCATGGCGTCGTACCCATTTAGGATAGGTTGGCTTATTTGGTTGGTAATTGCGCCTGCGCCCGCTCGTATAGCAACGGCGCAGGATTCCGCTCACGGCACTGCGATTGCCGCAATAATTAGGCCGGGTGAAATTGTTGTGGCTGCTGATAGTAGGGCTGTGGATGGTAACAATCGCCCCGACCCCGAACCTATTTGTAAGATTAGACAAAGTGGTAGCGTTTTTTATGTAGTACATGGCTTCGTTGAGAACAAACCTACTCGTTACGATTTTTTCTCTACTGCCGACACCTCTTTGAATGCTAAGGGTACGACACTTAGTAAGATTGTAACTTTTGAACAGACGGTTAAATCGCAGTTGGAAGCTACCCTGCAAAACATCAAACACAATAATCCAACTAGGTTTGAGGAAATGCGGGTTGATGGGGCTGCCGTTGGAATACTGTTTTTTGGTATTCAGAGGCAGAAAGAACTCTTTTTCTACTATCGGAGATTTCTGATAAGTAACCTCCGTGAAAACGCCGTTGAAGTCGACGTTGAAAGGCATAACTGTCCTGGGAAGGACTGCCCCTTCGGAATCGCTTTGGTTTTCGCGCCTAAAGAAGATTTGGAACAGTTTCAGAGAGAAAATCCATCCTTTTGGAATGGGAACCTGATAGATGCTACTAGAAAATTCGTTCAAAAAGAGATTGACAAAGGCTTGGTTCACATTGGCCCGCCTATTGATATTCTCAGAATAACCAAGCGCGGGGCAGATTGGATTCAGCACAAGCCAGAATGCCCAGATATACAACCATATTGGCAGGCCAAACCGCTGCCAAAACCTGCAAACCCTGGCGGTAAAAAAGGACGACCAAAGGACTTTGTTGAATAAATCGGGATCACGAGCAGGCTAGCGCCTCAACCTTGCGTTTGCCTCACACGCGATAGCTGTCGGGCATGCCGAGCTGCGTCATGCGATTCAAGGCCGCGCACCGCGTCATCGCCTCGGTCGCTTGCG
>DATENM010000003.1 GCA_035275065.1 Blastocatellia bacterium | reverse complement strand
GTAGCGCAATCGGACAAGTGCAAGCACATCCGAAACAGGTAAGTGCAAGCACATCCAGAACAGTATTCTATAAGAAAACGGATTCTGGAGGTCACTTGAAATGGCTAAAAAAGCGCTGTTGAAAAACGCCGCCGCGACATGGTCGCGACGCTTCGCCGTGGCGAGTCGCTTCGCTCGGTGGCTCGCCGATTTCACGTCTCGGTCTCGACCGCCAAACGCTGGCTGGATCGAGCCCACGGCAAGCGCCTCGACCGCGTCAAGTTCAGTGACCGCTCGCGGGCTCCTCGACACGTCCATAACCGCTCCAGCACGAAGATGGAGAAACTCGTATTGAGCATTCGGCAACAACTTCATGACACGAGCGACCTCGGCGAGTTCGGCGCGGCGGCCATTCTTCGTGAACTCAAAGCGCGCCGTCTCCAGCACCTGCCATCGCGGCGGACGATCGGTTACATTCTTCAGCGCCACGGCGCCACCGATTATCGCCGTCGCCAGCGGCGTCCGCCTCCCGCTCCCGGCTGGTATTTGCCGAATGTCGCCGCTGGACTGGCCGAAATCGACGAGTTTGATTTTATTGTCGGGCTGCTGACGGGTGACGGCACCGAGGTCGAAGTCCTCAACGTCACCTCGCTGCATGGGGGCTTGGTCGGCTCGTGGCCGGAAAGCGGTTTCACCGCCGAACGGGCTCTGGCCGCCATGCTTGAGCATTGGCGGCGTTTCGGATTGCCGGATTACGCCCAGTTTGACAATGACAACCGATTTGCCGGGCCACATCAGCATGCGGATGCCGTCGGCAGAGTGATCCGCGCTTGTTTGAGTTTGGGAGTGGTGGCGGTATTTGCGCCGCCACGCGAGCATGGCTTGCAGAATGCGATTGAGGGTTACAACGGCAAATGGCAAGCCAAGGTTTGGGCGAGGTTTGAGTTTCAAAGGCTCGCTCAGGTGCAGCGCCAATCGAGCAAATATATTGAGGCGCATCGGGCGCGAAGCCGGGTGAGAACCGACAGCGCCCCTGAACGGCGAAGATTTCCTAAGCAATGGAAGTTCAAGGCGGAGGAAAAGATCAGCGGCGGACGAATCATTTTCATGCGTCGCAGCAGTGACCAAGGGAGGGTCGAAGTGCTTGGCCATAAGTATGAAGTAGATCCGCATTGGTGTAATCGTCTGGTGCGCTGTGAGGTAGACATCGGCGCTAAAGAGATTCACTTCTACGGATTGAGAAGAAGTGAGCCAGCTAGCCAGAGGCTACTTCGCAAGGTCGCTTATCAGTTGCCGCCAAGATACATCAGATAGTGTTCTGGATGTGCTTGCACTTGTCAGCGATTCGTGTTTTTTGTGTTTCGGATGTGCTTGCACTTGTCCC